>NZ_JAPWAG010000026.1:0-33702 GCF_041432775.1 Pauljensenia sp. 20925_1_34
CCGAGGATGTTCGTAAGATTGGCAACTATCTCTTTAACGAAAGTGGTGACATCCGCGTCTGGTTCCGAAAAACTGTAAGTGGATACGGGCAGAGTGAGGGCTTTGATGGTGTCGGGGTGTTGTGGGCCGAGAGCGTTGGTGAGATCGGCAATTGTCTCTTTGTGCACGGCGATGGCATCGGCGTATTGTCCTGCCCACCAGTAGGTACATGCGAGTTCGTTGCGCGCTTTGATGGTGTCGGGGTGTGCGGGGCCAAGGGTGTTAAGGAAATGAGTGGTCGTTACTTGGTGTAAAGAGGCTGCGGCTGAATATTGTGAGGCCATGACGTGTGCTCTCGCGAGATCGCTTCGTGCGCGTGTGATCTTAGGGTGCGAGGCACCAAGGGTACCTTCTGTTATCGAGAATGCCTGGGCGAGTCTGATGGCCGCGGAGGACAAGATGGATGAGGTAGAGACGGCCATTCTAAGAGTGTCAAATAGGCATTGCTGAACCTGTGGGTAATCAAATAGAGTCTTCGAATAGCTTTGTGAGCAAAGGGTGCTGAATTGATTGATTAGTTGGTATGTGATCTGACGTGGGTGACTGAGTGTGTTGACGCCTTCGTCATGCTGGGTTCTGTTAATTTTGTCAAGGAAGTGGGACGTAATGAGTGTTCCCTCATGAGCGATACGACTGTCATGCGAAGCTCGTAGTGCGTGAGCCTGAAGGCGATGGATGCTGGTGGTCTTACCATCGTTTGACTGATCAATAATCGAAGAGTCTTGCAGTACTTTGTAGGCTTTTTGTGAAGGAAGATGATTTCTAGATTTGAACCACTGGGTAGGTACGCCAGATTCCGCCAAATAGCAAAGGGCAGCTAAGATTGTCTGAGCTTCTGTTAGGACCTGTGGGTCTCTTATGGAAGAGAGTGCCGAACTTGCAGCCAAGTGAAGGGATGCGATGGCTCCCTTACTGTAATGACCGCCTTCGATGGGTTCCAAAAGTTCTTCAATATTAGTGGCTTGAAGGCTAACATAATAGTCATGCAGGTTTGGATAGTATCTCGAGCTTGTTGCTGCCGCTTGTGCGACAGCAAGTGGCAGATCACCAAGATATGAGGCGAGCTTACCCGCTGTTGTCTGGTCTGTATCTTTGGTCGCGCTGAGCAGGTGTGTGACTGACTCGTCGCGCGTAAAGTTACCGAGAGCGTAGATGTTCCAATCCTCTTGATTGGACCACCCACTGTTGCGCCGTGTTGTGACAACGACGTGCACCCCCGGCCCGTCGGGCAAAACACCGTCGAGATAATCGACACCCTCGACGTTGTCGTACACAAATAGGCATTTGTTCTTGCTGGTGTTTCGGAAAGTTGCTAATACTTGTTCAACCCTGAGTCTTTGGTCTTGCGGGGTGTTTGTCTGTACGCACAGAACTGACTCGCCCAGGGCGATCAATCCGCTTTCGATGTTGCTGCGAGTCGATGCGTCAATCCAAGCCACGAGCGACCACTTATCGGATTCGCACCTGCGGGCGATGGATGCGGCGAGAGAGGTCTTTCCGCTTCCTGCACGACCGAAAAGCACGCAACGCGAACCGCGTTGCGATGATGGAGAGCTGAAGATTGTGTCGTGTAGGGTTGTCCCATTGCTGGTTGGATCGCGTTCAATCCAGTGTTTCAACGTTGCTGGGCGGCTTCCCCAGACTTCGTCTTCCAATTTTGTTGGACGGTTGTTGGTCGTTTTGTTGCGGAGATCTTCGTGAAGTGACGCTAGGTCGTTCTTGAGGTCTTTGTGGTGCGCAGCAGCATCTTCACGCACACTGTTGAATCCCTCATTGATCTGCTTTTCAAGACGGTCGATGCGTTCTGATAGGGCTGGGAAACAGTGCAACAGGCTAGTGAGAGCGATGCGGTTGAAGTTCGGCGACCAGGGTGCGAGGGTAAGGAATTCTTCTGCGATTCGATCGAGGAGCGTTTCGTAGTGAGCCTGCATCTCATCGCTGGAGTAATCGGGAATTGGTGCAGCGTGGCCTCTGAGCTGTTCGGCGAAGCACTGGGGTTGCTGTACCGCGCGGATAAGGGCGTCGTCGTCCTCTGCCAGCGCCTTGATCGTTTCGCGCGCAGCTTCGGCTAGCTGAGCTGCGGCTTGCATAACTTGTTTTCCGCACAGGCCATTGTGCTTGAGTGCGTCCTGAATGACATCAAGCTCAGATTTCACTGCGCCGTTTAGCGATCGAATCATCTCAGCATTGGGGTTGCCAAGAGTGTCGTTCTTGATGTCGGCGAGCAGGTTGAGGCACTCCTGTGCGCCGTCGATCATGTCAGCAACAGGGCCAAAGCCGGCCATCTTGACCAATGTCTTTACGACGGTGATCGACAGGTTTGCGACGTTACGGTTTGTGCTCATGGACACAGTCTACACATCACAGCAAGTCCATGTGACCACACGTTAAAACGTGTGACAGCGTGGGGCCGGAAGCTCTTGCTTCCGGCCCCACACCGTGCCTGTCTGCCTGTTTGTCAGCGCGCGCTTGCTGTGCACGAACGCGCGCCAGAATCGACCGTCAGAGCGTGAGGTGCTCAGGCCTCGTGGATGCGCTCCTCGACGACGTCCTCGTCGGCGACGAGCTTGCCGGACGCGCCGGCCCCCAGCTGCTCCATGGCCAGGCGGCCCACCAGCTGCTGGTTCGTCGTGGGTGCAATCTACCATGGAGCGTGGCTCTGCTGGCACTCCTGTAACGCTGCCTCCGCCAGCGCTACGACAATTTGCTTATCCGTGTGCTTAGGAAACTTCCTCATGGTCATCCATTCAGCCCGGCCACAGGCGGCCAGGACTACTCAGAACAACCCTCTCAAAACAAACGGTCCGAAAAACCCAGACCCCTCCAGTTTGCTTGTAGCAGCGCACGCGACGCGCGTCAGTCCTGCTCCTCGCGCTCCTCGGTGTGTGAGGTCTCTTCCTGCTCTGCCAACTCCCGGCGGGCTGCCTCGAGGTTCTCGCACACGTCCACCGTGAGTGGATGCTGGGTGCCGAGCGCATTCATGCAGTCTTTGAGGACCGACTCGTATCGACCGACGGCTTCGGCTAGTTCGCCGTTTAATGCGTATGCGAGTGCCAGATCGCTGCGCGTCATAAGGGTTTGTCGATCCAGCGCACCCAACGTACGTGTGCGGGCTGAAAGGACTTGCTCATATTGGTCGATGGCTTTGGGGAGAAGACCTTGTAACGAGTATGCGTATGCGAGGTTATTGCGCGTGACGAGGGTGTGTTCGTGGTCCGCTCCTATCAAGCGAGTGCGGTCTGCAATGACCTGCTCGTATAGACTCATCGCCTCCTGCAAGCGACCATCCGCGTGGTACACGAGCGCAAGGTAGCTGCCCGCCATGAGTGTGTTAACGTCATCGTCTCCTAGGAGTTGTTGTCGTGTCGAGTGCACATGCTCAAGGAGTTTGATCGCCTTGTCATACTCATCGCCCTGGTAGTAGTAGGCGTATGCGAGGTTTTGCCGAGTCGTAAGGGTCTCGAGGTGGTCAGAGCCCTGCATTTTGGTTCGGGCATCAAGGATATGTTCGTACATGTTGATCGCTTCCGAGGAACGGCCTGCATGCATGATCATATATGCGAGTTCTTCCTGTACATTCAGCACGCGAAGATCGTTTGGGCCCAAAACATGTTCAATCTCTTTTGCGAACTTCTCAAGGGTGACAGACTCGAGCACAAGTCCAAGATCACGTGCATGAGTGAGCGTTTGTGACAGGGCCGAAGTGACTTGCTCGTTTGTGCGAAGGTTAAGGGAGTGTTTTTGATCGCCGATCGCATGAAACTGCTCGATGAGGCTGCGCGCTTCTCGCCGACGTGATTCAGTATCGGTCCTCCGGAATTTGTCGATGTTGACGGATCCCAGGAGGTTGGCAGCTGATTCCAAAGCTTCTTTGTTATCCTGCTCGTTCCAGGATTCGCGTAGCACCTGTGCCTGGAGTCGGTGCAGCATTGTCGTTGAGCCGTCTGCGGACTGGTGAATAATCGAAGCGTTGATCAGTGCAATGAGCGCTCGGTGCGCGCGCTCGGCTGCCGTGTCCAACTCGGCATCGTGAGAACCCGAGAGTGCGCTCGCCGCAGCGGGGTCGAGCCAGTGAGTAGGCACGCCCGACTCAGCCAACAAGCACAGTACTCGCAGTTGGCGCCGAGCGGCGTCCGATAGGGAATCTTCGAGTCGCTTAAGGGTGTTATCCGTGGCCATCCGCAGGGCTACGGAAACGGCGTCCGAGTAGTAGTGCCCTCGAATACGCCTAATGACCTTCTCACCGCAGGAGGATTTCAAGCAGTGAGCGTAGCTGGCCAGCGTCCACTGTTCATTGCGCGCGGTTGCTGCCGCCTGAGCGATAGCAAGAGGCAGGTCGCCGAGCCGCTCAGCGATAGCATCCGCGGTATCTCGGTCCTGTGAGCCGGTCACGGTTAGCAGGTACTTGATTGACTTCACTCGGGAGAAAACACCGACGGAGATGCCTTTCCACCCGTTTTCCTCCCAGTCAGCTTCTCGGCTCGTTGTCGTTGCAACAACACGCAAGCCTGTACCCCTCGGAATGCGGTCCCTCAGGTCCTCGATGTCCTCGACGTTGTCGAAGACGATGAGCCTGTCGGCAGCAGGCGCGTTCCATAAGTGGCGGAGACAACGACGGACGATTATGTCCTGATCGTCTAGGTCGCTCGTGTCAATCTGAAGTTGCTTGGCGAGTTCGACCAGGTCGCTCTGGATTGATTCGCGTGATACCGCGTTTATCCATGCGACAAGGTTCCAGTTTGCGTCTTCGCACTGTTTGGCGAGAGAAGCAGCAAGCTGAGTTTTCCCACAGCCGCGCATACCCAAGAGGACTGTGCGATCTCTCTTCGGATCGGTGATCACCTTTTTCAATTGTTTGTGCTCGTCGCGCTCGACAAAACGTTCTCCCGCTACCACGTCCGGTCGACTACCGAAAAAGACGCGGCTCGGAGTGGAGGAAAGGTGCTGTTGTGCTAGCTTTTTGACGACCCGATTCGTTTCAAGGTTGATAGCCCGATCCTCTTGGACTCCGTGCTCAATACGATTCATCTGCATCTTTGCCGAGAGGGAGTCACGCAACAAGCTAATAAGCGCAACCTTGTCGAATCTATCGAAGTTATGAGCGCATCCGACAAATTCCGCGGATACACGTCTGAGGAGTTTTTCGTACAGTGTCTCTGTTGTGTCGTCGCACCAGTCGGGAAGTGGTTCAGCCCTATGTACCAATATTTTGAAAAAGCTATCCGGCAGCCGTGCTGCATCCAGAAGGGCGTCGTCGTCCTGTGCGAGCTGTTTGACCGTGAGACGCGTTGTTTCGATCAGCGCGTCAACAGTAGACTCAATCTCATCTTTTTCTAGTCCCTGATCTTTGAGATTGGCACTGATGCTGCGAACCTCCTCTTTTATTGCCTTGAAGAGTGATCGAATCAATTCCTTGTTTGGGTCTGAAACTGTTTCGTTCTTTATGTCTTCGATAAGACCAATGCAGTCTTTGGCTCCCTCAATCGCATCCAAAATGCGGTCTGCTTCGGGTCCCAGGCCAGCTGCTTTCAGTAAGCTAACGATAATGGTGATTGCCAGATCTGCCGTTTTGACATTCGTGCTCATGCGCACATTCTACATACGAACGGGAGCGTATGTAACCGGGCATAAAATGGTGTGCCAGTGGGGCCGGAAGCTCTTGCTTCCGGCCCCACACCGTGCCTGTCTGCCTGTTTGTCAGCGCGCGCTTGCTGTGCCCGAACGCGCGCCAGAGTTGACCGTCAGAGCGTTGGGTACTCAGGCCTCGTGGATGCGCTCCTCGACGACGTCTTCGCCGGCGACGAGCTTGCTGGAGGCGCCCGCGCCGAGCTGCTCCAGTGCGAGGCGGCCCACCATCTGCTGGTTCGTCGTGGGTGCAATCTGCCAAGTAGCATGTCTCAGCTGACGCTCCCGTAACGCTGCCTCCGCCAGTGCTACGACAATCTGCTCATCCGTGTGCTTAGGAAACTTCCTCATGGTCATCCATTCAGCACGGCCACAGGCGGCAAGGACTACTCAGAACAACCCTCTTAAAACAAACGGTTCGAAAAACCCAGACCCCTCCAAACGCCTATGCGGTGCCGCTTTCGGATTCCGAAACCTCATCAACTACACCACCCGAGCGCTCATCGAAACCGGCGGATTCAGACGCGAACGACGGCGGTGTCAATGGGTGGTAGCAATGAGTTCGTTGAATGCTTCTGTGGGGGTGCGGTAGCCGAGGGTGGCTCTGGGGCAGTTGCCCGGTTCGTAGGCGATGGCGTCGAGGTAGGGTTGGTGGCTGGTGATGGGGGTTCCTTTGGGCAGGTAGCGGCGGATGAGCCGGTTGGTGTTTTCGTTGGTTCCTCTCTCCCAGGGGCTGTGGGGGTGAGCGAAGAACACCTCCACGCCTGTGCCTGGGGTGAGGCGCTGGTGGCGGGCCATTTCCCGGCCTTGGTCCCAGGTCAGTGTGCGCATCGCTTGGTCGGGAAGGCCCTGGATGCGGCGGGTGAGCGCGCCGGACCTGGTCGGCTTTCCGACCCAGAGGCAAGGCGACGATGATCAAGTAGCGGGTCGTGCGCTCGACCAGGGTCGCGCACGCGCTGGCCCCGTCTTGGCCGATGATCAGGTCGCCTTCCCAGTTACCCGGGATTTTCCGATCAGAAATGTCAGGGCGCTCATCAATCAGCCGCACCCCAACAATGGGTGGTTTGCGCCCGCTTGCTGGGGGTTTCTTGCGCATCCACCGGCGCGAGGGCAAGCAAATGCCGTGCTCGATGAGCGTCTTCTTGGGGTGGGCGTAGATCCACGTGTAGATAGCCTCATGGCTAATCGTGTGGCCCTGAGCATCGGGAGAAGTATCCATGGAGGGCAGTGTGCCACACGCCTCCTCACGCAAGCGCCCGCTGATGATCAGGCGGGGCGTGTACCCCTGAGACAAATCAGCAATCACACGGTCGCGAAGGACCTCATCACAATCCAACAGGCGCTTCTTCGGGCGACGCCTGGCCGCTCGGGCTGCCTTGCCAGCCTCCTCGGCCCGATACTGCCCGTCAGGACCCGTATGGCGGGCGATCTCACGGCACACCACCGAGGGGCTACGCCCAATCAAGTGGGCGATACGCACCTGGGACAAGCCCGCATCCACCCCCGCCATGATCGCCGCACGATCCTCGACTCCAAGCATCCGACGACACCCCATGATCAGCCTCCAAACAGCATCACCGCTACACGAAAATTGCTTACACCCTATGACACTGCCGACACTCTAATTACGAAGAGCAGGTTTTCATGTAGAAGGTCAGCGGTTCGAGCCCTGTAGGGCCCGCAAAACGCAGGGGGCAAGCGAAAGCTTCCGGCCCCACGGGCGTATCTGTCAGCAGTGCACGCCTCGCGCGTCAGTCCTGCGCGCCGCGTTCCTCGGTGGGTGAGCTCTCTTCCCGCTCCGCCAACTCGCGCCGGGCTGCTTCGAGGCTCTTGCGCACCGTCGCGGTGAGGGGGTGATCGGGTCCCAGAATACGTAGGCAGCCCCCTAACAACCGGTCAAACAGACCGATGGCCTCCTGGAGGCGGCCCGCCGACTCGTATGCGTATGCGAGGTTGTTGCGCGAGGTCAGGGTGTGGGGGTGGTCCTCGCCTAGGACGCGGGTGCTGTCGGTGTGGACCTGCTCGTACAGGGCGATGGCCTCGGTGAGGCGACCAGCCGACAGGTACGCGCCTGCGAGGTTGTTGCGCGAGGTCAGGGTGTGGGGGTGGTCCCCGCCTAGGACGCGGGTGCTGTCGGTGTGGACCTGCTCGTACAGGGCGATGGCCTCGGTCAGGCGGCCCACCGACGCGTAAGCACCTGCGAGGTTGTTGCGCGAAGCCAGGGTCTGGGGGTGGTCGGGGCCTAAGATGCGAGTGCTGTCGACAATAGTTTCCTCATAAAGGTTGATGGCCTTTACTATGTGACCGGCAAACCTGTATGTGTATGTAAGGTTGATGCGCGAGGCCAGGGTCTGGGGGTGGTTTTCGCCCAGGACGCGGGTGCTGTCGGCTAGGACCTGTTCGTACAGGGTGATGGCATCCTCTAGGAAACCCGCGGACTTGTATACGTATGCGAGGTTGTTGCGCAAGACAAGAGTGTCTGGGTGGTCGGGTCCCAGGACACGCTGCTGTCGGTCGAGAAGTACCTTCTCAAACATGGGAATGAGGTCTCTCAAGCGGCCCGCCGACGTATTGATGGTCGTAAGGTTGTTGCGCGAGACGAGGCGGATGTGATCGATGGGACCAAGGATGAATGTACGATCGGTGTGAATTTCTTCAAAGAGGGGGAAGGTCTCGGACAGACGATCGGTCGCCTTGTATGCCTTTTGGAGTCTCCAACTCGAGGCATAGCTGACCGGATTAATGAGACCTCGGATGCGCTTCGTCTCGGTGTGAACCTCCTGGTACAGGGTGATGGCCTCGGCAAGACGGCCAGCCGACATATAGGCTCCTGCGAGATCGGTACGCGATAAGAGAGTCGCGTGGTGGTTGGGACCCAGGATGCGAACGCTGTCGGCAAGAGCCTCTTCGTACAGGGGGATCGCCTTGGTTAGGAAACCCGCCGACATATAGGCTCCTGCAAGATTGATGCGCGAGAGGAAAGCCTCGTCGTGGTCGGGACCCAGGATACGAACACTGTTGACGAGAAGGTCCTCGTACAGGGCGATGGCGTCCGTAAGCCGACCAGCTGACTCGTAGGCGTATGCAAGATTATTGCAAGAGGCGAGGGTATCGCGGTGGTTGGGACCCAGGATACGCGTGCGGTCGGAGAAAAGCTTCTCGTACAGGATGACAGCCTCCCCGAGGCGGCCAGCCGACTGGTATGCGTATGCGAGGTTGTTGCGCGAGGTGAAAGTGTCGGGGTGGTCCTCACCCAGGACGCGCGTGCGGTCGGAGAAAAGCTTCTCGTACAGGATGACAGCCTCCCCGAGGCGGCCAGCCGACTGGTATGCGTATGCGAGGTTGTGGCGCGAGGCCAGCGTGTCGGGGTGATCTGGGCCCAGCAGGCCCTCAAGAGCGTCCACGGCAACGTTGAGGGTCAGAGCCTCGTAAGGGAGCCCGAGATCACTCGCGTGTGAGAATGCCTGGAAGAGAGCCTCGGAAATTTGCGGGGACTCGAAAAGAACCTGGGAATGCTCCTGCGTACCAATCGAACGAAGCTGGTCGACTAGGTCGAGGGCTTCTTGTCGGCGCGCTTTCGTGTCGTTGCTAGGGTATCTGCTGATGTTTACGCTGCCCAGCAGGCTCGTAGCCGCTGCACGTGCGTCGTCGAGTTCGTTGTTGTTCCAGGAATTGCGCAGCACCTGTGCCTGGAGGCGGTGAATCGTCGTTTTACTTCTGTCGCGTGCAGTCTGTTGGACGATGGATCGGCTAATGAGCTCTGTGAGCGCGTCATGTGCGTCCTCATCCGCTGAATGTTCTGCGCCCTCATTCTGCTGGTCGCCGCTTTGCTCCTTAGTGGGAGCAAGCCACCGCGTGGGCACACCGGATTCTGCGAGCAGTGCGAGCGCGCCCAACTGGCGTCGAGCCATCTGCTTCGTACCATTCTTCATACTGTCGACGGCGGCTTCGACGGCCATCCACAGTACCGTGGCCACGTCGTCCGTATACTCATCTCCAGGAATAGGGCGAATGACAAGTTCCTCGCCGCGGGATTTCAATCGCTTGAGATACCGGGCCAATGACAGGTCTTTGTGTCGTGCGGTTGCAGCGGCCTGGGCAATGGCGAGAGGCAAGTCGCCGAGGCGCTCAGCCAGCGCATCTGCGGCGTCGTGATCGTCGGACTTCGTGACCGTGAGGAGGTATTCGATCGACGTGTTGCGATCGAATACTCCGACCTTGATGCTGTTCCACCCCTGGTCTTCCCAACCCACCTTGTTCGTCGTCGTTGCGACCACGCGCACGCCGTCGCCGCTCGGAATAAGTCCCGTCAGGTGATTGATGTCTTCCACGTTGTCGAAGACGATGAGCCTGTCGGCAGCAGGCGCGTTCCCTAAGTGGCCGAGACAACGACGGACGATTACGTCCTGAGCGGGTTGGTCGCTCGTGTCAATCTTTAGCCGCTTGGCGAGTTCGACCAGGTCGCTCTGGATAGTATCGGGTGATACCGCGTTTATCCATGCGACGAGGTTCCACTTTGCCTCTTCGCATTTTATTGCAAGAGCTGCGGCAAGCTGGGTCTTGCCACAGCCGCGCATGCCGACCAGAACTGTGCGTCGCGTCGTTGTATCGGTTACCAGCGCATTCAATTGTTCGTGCTCGTCGCGTTTGACAAAGCGGTCGTCTGTCACCACCTCTGGGCGGCTGCCGAACACTACAGGCTTGATTGCGACAGCAGGCCTTGTTTCGAGAAGCTTGATGATTTTGCGTTGGCCTTCGTCAACGTTGTCGAAGCGGACGTTCATTGTCCGCTCAAGCTGGGCGACTTGATCTGTCAGGGCTGGGAAACACCGCAACAGGTCCGCGAGAGCGACGCGGTCGAAGTTAGGCGACCAAGGCGCGAGGGTATGGAATTCTTCAGCGATTTGATCGAGGATTGTCTCGTAGTGAGCCTGCATCTCATCACCAGAGAGATCGGGAAGTGGTGCAGCGTGTGCTCTCAGCTCTTGAGCGAAGCGCTCTGGTTGCTGTACCGCTCGGATAAGCGCGTCGTCGTCCTCTGCCAGGTCCTTGATCGTTTGGCGCGCTGCATCCGATAACTGAGCCACGGCTTGCTTGATCTGTTTCCTACTCATTCCGTTTTGATTGAGCGCGTTCTCAATAGCATCGAGTTCCGATTTGACTGCACCGTTCAGTCCGCGAATCATCTCAGCATTGGGATCACCAAGAGCATCGTTCTTGATGTCGGCGAGCAGGTTGAGGCACTCCTGTGCGCCGTCGATCATGTCAGCGGCGAAGCCAAAACCGGCCATCTTGACCAATGTCTTTACGACGGTGATCGACAGGTTTGCGACGTTACGGTTTGTGCTCATGGACACAGTCTACACATCACAGCAAGTCCATGTGACCACACGTTAAAACGTGTGACAGTGTGGGGCCGGAAGCATCAGCTTCCGGCCCCACACCGTGCCTGTCTGCCTGTTTGTCAGCGCGCGCTTGCTGTGCCCGAACGCGCGCCAGAATCGACCGTCAGAGCGTGAGGTGCTCACGCCTCGTGAATGCGCTCCTCGACGACGTCCTCGCCGGCAACGAGCTTGCCGGAGGCACCCGCCCCCAGCTGCTCCATGGCCAGGCGGCCCACCATCTGCTGGTTCGTCGTCGTGCGCTGCGAACGCGCACCCGACAGGAAGCTGAAGAACCAGTTCACCAGCGTGCCCACCTGCGACTTGAAGCCGACGATGTAGAGCAGGTGCAGGAAACACCAGGCCACCCACGCGGTGAAGCCCGTCATCTTCGTGTTACCCATCATCACGACCGCCTTGAAACGCGCGATCGTCGCCATCGACCCCTTGTCGAAGTAGGAGAACTCCGTGGCCTTCGGCTTACGGCCCGCCAGGCGCGCCGCCACCGTGTCGGCGGCGAAGCGCGCCGACTGGATCGCGCCCTGCGCGACGCCGGGCACGCCCGGGAACGCCATCATGTCACCCAGCACGAAGATCTCGGGGTGCCCTGGCAGGGTGAGGTCCTTGTTGACGGTGACGCGGCCTGCGCGGTCCACCTCGGCGCCCGTCGCCTCGCCCAGGGCCCGGCCCAGCGGACTCGCGGACACGCCCGCAGCCCACACCTTGCACACGGACTCGATCCGTTCCTCTTCGCCGGACTTGTACTTGAGCGTCACGCCCTCGGCGTCCACGTCGGTGACGAACGCGTTCATCTTCATCTCGACACCCAGCTTGGCCAGCGCCTCCTCGGTCTTGTGGCCGAGCTGCTCGCCGAACGGGGGGAGTGGGTGCTCGGCGCCGTCCACCAGGATGACGCGAGCCTTCGTCGGATCGATGTTGCGGAACTCGCCCTTCAGGGTGTGAGAGGCGAGCTCGCGGATCTGCCCGGCCATCTCGACGCCCGTCGGGCCCGCGCCCACAACGACGAAAGTGAGGAGCTTGCCCACCAGAGCAGGATCGGGCTCGATCTCCGCCAACTCAAACGCGCCGAAAATACGCGCGCGCAGCTCAAGCGCGTCATCGATCGTCTTCATGCCCGGCGCGAACACCGCGAAGTGGTCGTTGCCGAAGTAGGACTGGCCCGCGCCCGCCGCCACGATCAGCGTGTCGTACTCGGTGTGCTCATACTTGTTGTGGTTGCGCCACTTCACGACGCGCGCCTCGACGTCGATCTCCTCGACGAGAGCCTGCAAGACCGTGACGTTCTTCTGCTTCCGCAGGATCTCGCGCGTCGTGGGGGCGATGTCGCCCTCGGAGAGAATGCCCGTGGCCACCTGGTAGAGCAGGGGCTGGAACAGGTGGTGCGACGTGCGAGCCAGGATGGTGATGTCGGCGTCGACCTTCTTCAGTCGACGAGCAGCCGTCAGGCCTGCGAAACCAGAGCCGATGATGACGATGCGATGGCGGGGCATAAGACTCTCCTTCGATTAAGCAAGGCTAATCTTACCTAAATGTGATGCACATAAATTGTGATGTCGCGCGCACTTGTCTCTAGCGTTCCGACGCCGAGAACAGCTCCGCCGCCCCGAGCGGATCGGGCTTGCCCGTCGCCGTCGTCGGCAGCTCGTCGACGACCGCAATCCGACGCACCTTCTCCCAGGGTGCCAGGGACTCGCTCAGGGCCTCCGACAGTGCTGCGGCGTTCATCGACGAGGCCTGGGCGCGGCCCGCGGGTGAGGGCACGATGAGTGCGGCGACGATCTGCCCCCAGCGCTCATCCGGCAGTCCCACGACGAGCGCATCCGACACGACGTCCAGTGAGCGTAGAGCCCGCTCGACCGTCGGGGGAGCGACGAGCTCGCCGGCCGTGTTGATCATGCGGTGGGCGCGTCCCACCATGTGCAGCCAGCCGTTCTCGTCGCGCGTCGCAAGGTCGCCGGTGCGCAGCCACTCCTCGCCACTCACGACGCCGGGGCCGCGCACCCAGATTTCGCCCATCTCGTCTGTGTCGGCTTCGCGCTCGTCGGTGGCCATGACGCGCAGGTCCACGTAGGGGAAAGGAACACCCAGCGATCCGGCTGGCGCCAAGCAATCGGGTGTAGCGACCGTACCCGCCCCGGAGGTCTCCGTCATGCCCCACACGTGAATGGGGGACAGGCCGACCGCGCGCATCGCCTCCGCGAGGTCCGCCGTCATCGCGTCACCGCCGATCAGGGGACGCACCCACGACGACAGGTCACCGCCTCCTCGCTCGTGTTCGTCGAGGATTGCGCGCACGATCGCGGGCACGGCGAACATCATCGTGATCCCGTAGCGCCCGATCGCATCGATGACGCCGCGCGCGTCGAAGGAACCCGGGAAACCGAGCGTGACCAGGGTGCCACCATGCGTCCACACGTCCATCGACGTTCCGTTGAAGCCTCCGATGTGGCTCGCGGGCGCGCACACGCCCACGACCGACGACGTCGGCGCGTAGTCGAAGCCCTCCCGGAAGTTCGTCGACCCCCACCACATGACCTCGTGGGTGAGCTCGACGGGGCGCGGTGTCCCGGTGGACCCCGACGTGAACAAAATGGCGGCGAGCTCGGTCCCGCAGCGCGCGGGAGCCTTCTCGATGGGCGCAGCGCGATCCGCCCACGCCGACAGGTCCGCAAACGACGCGACCTGCGCTCCCGCGCCGGACAGGGTAGGAGCGTGGGCTGAGGAGGCCTCGTCGAGAAAGACCCACGAGACGCCCGCCTGCTCGCACATCGAGGCGAGCGCAGCCGAGGGCATGCGCGGGGATAACGGGACCGTCACCGCGCGCAGCCACGAGGCCGCGACGAACGCGATGTAGTGCCACGGCGAGTTCGCCCCGATGACGGCGATGCGCGTCCCCTCGCCGATGCCCGCCTCCGCGAAGGCACGAGCCAGGCGAGCGACCGTATCGACCGCCTCGCGCACGCTCCACTCCTCGCCCGTCACCGCATCCACCAGGGACAGCCGACTGGGGTGGCGACGCGCCGCCGCCAAGAGCGCCCGCGCGGGCGAATAGTCGGGGGTCACGAGGCCGCGGCGGCCTTCGCGGCAGCCATGGCCGCGTGACGCTCCGAGCGCTCCTTCAAGCGAGCCAGCACCGACCCGGCCTCCTGCAGCGTCGATCCGGAGTTCGCGATGTGTTGCAGCTGCTCGGGGATCTCAAAGCCGCGGGCACGCATACCCTTGGCCCACAGCAGGCCCGCGCGGTATGAGGAACGCACGAGGGGGCCGGCCATGACACCGGCGAAGCCCATCTCCTCGGCCTCGGCGGCCATCTCCACGAACTCCTCGGGGTGCACCCAGCGGTCGATCGGGTGGTGCAGGGGAGAGGGACGCAGGTACTGCGTGAGCGTCAGCAGGTCGCAGCCGGACTCGTGCAGGTCGCGCATCGCCGCGCTGATCTCCTCGCGCGTCTCGCCCATGCCCAGGATCAGGTTCGACTTGGTGACCATGCCGCCGTCGTGGGCACGCTTGATCATCGCGAGCGAACGGTCGTAGTTGAAGGCGGGGCGAATCTTCTTGAAGATGCGCGGCACCGTCTCCAGGTTGTGCGCGAACACCTGTGGGCCAGCCTCCACGACCATGTCGATCGACTCTGCCTGGCCGCGGAAGTCATCAACGAGGAGCTCCACGCCCGTGCCCGGGTTGAGCTCGTGGATGAGGCGGCAGGTCTCGGCGTACAGCCACGCCGCGCCGTCGGGCAGGTCGTCTCGGGTCACGCCCGTGATCGTCACGTAGCGCAGGTCGAGGTCGCGCACGGACTCGGCGATACGACGCGGCTCGTCCTTGTCGTATTCCGTGGGACGGCCGGTCGCAATGTCGCAGAAGTCGCAACGACGCGTGCACAGGGCACCACCGAGCAGGAAAGTCGCCTCACGGTCCTGCCAGCACTCGTAAATGTTGGGGCAGCCGGCCTCGGCGCACACCGTGTGCAAGCCCTTCGCGTGCGAGAGCGAGCGCATGTCCTGGTAGTTCTCACCGGCCTTCGCGGTCGTGCGAATCCACTCAGGCTTCTTCTCAATCGGCGTCTGCGAATTGCGCACCTCGATGCGCAGCAGCTTGCGGCCCTCGGGATCGGGCAGGGTACTCATAGCGTTGACCTCGTCGTGTAGGAAACGGAAGCGGGCGGGTTTGCCAGGCAGGGGGCGATGCGCTCCACCATGCGTGGGATGAGCTGGGTCGCAGCCTCGGCGACGGTTGTATGGATGCCCTCCCAGGACAGGGAGGTCACGTCCGCGTCGGTCAGGCCGCAGGGGATGATCCCCTGGAAAGCGTGGGCCGGGTCGATGTCGACGTTCAGGGCGATACCGTGCAGGGTCGCGCCGCGCGCCACCTTCAGGCCGATCGCGCAGATCTTGCGGTCGCGTCGCCCCTCTTCGGTCAGCCACACGCCCGCGCGGCCCTCGACGCGGTGCACGGGCAGGTCCCAGGCCTCGCGGACGGTGTCGATGACCGAGGCCTCGACCGCGCGGATCCACTGCACGAGGTCGACGGGCTCCTTCAGGCGAACGACCGGGTAGATGACGACCTGTCCGGGGCCGTGCCACGTGGCGGAGCCCGCGCGATCGGTACGGATGACAGGGATCGTCGTGGAGGGAATATCCTCGGGCTTGGTGTGGCGGCCCGCCGTCCAGGTGGGCGTAAATTGAGAAACGATAAGTGTGTCCTCGCCGCCCGCGAGAACGTCCGCGTGCAGGGAGCGCTGGAGCGCGTCAACCTGCGTGTAATCGACCAACCCCTGGTCGAGTAGGCTCAAAATCTGCACGTTGTGATCATAGTCGCGGGCAGGGTCCCTTGCTAGATGGGGGTCCGGTATGCTTAACGCATGCGATTGTCCTCTCATTCTTCTGATGCGTGCGCCGATGCCACGGGGGCCTCGTGGCGCGTGCGCGACGTGATGGCCCTCATGGAGTCCTGGTACCCGGCAGCCTGGGCGCAGTCCTGGGACCGCGTCGGCCTGATCGTCGGCGACCCGGACGCCCCCGTGCGCTCACTCCTCCTCGCGCTCGACCCCACCGCCGCGATCGCGGAGCAAGCCGTGGCCGGGCCGAACGGGGACGGGCAACCCTACGACATGGTCATCACGCACCACCCGTTGCTCCTGCGCGGCGCGTCGTTCCTGCCCGTCACGGATCCGAAGGGTGGCGTCGTGACGCGCCTCATCCGCTCGGGCGTCTCCCTCTTCAATGCGCACACGAACGCCGACGTCGCCTGCGAGGGCGTGGCCACGGCGCTCGCCGACCTGATCGGCCTGCGCGACACGGTGCCGCTCGAACCCTGCGGCGTGGACGCGGAGGGGCACGAGATCGGCCTGGGCCGCGTCGGAACGGTCGAGCCCACGACGCTCGGTGCCTTCGCCGACCACGTCGCCTCTGTCCTGCCCGCCGGACCCACCGGCCTGCTCGTGGGAGGGGACGAGGCCATGGCAGTGTCCCGGGTCGCCGTCCTGGGCGGTGCCGGAGACAGCGCGCTAGACGCGGCTCGCGCCGCGGACGTTGACGTGTATCTCACGGCCGACCTGCGTCACCACCCGGCCTCGGAACACTTGGAGGGCGGCGCACCCGCGCTCCTGTGCGGCTCCCACTGGGCCACCGAGTCCCCGTGGCTGCCCGTCCTGGCCCGTCGCATCCGGGAGGCCGCGACATACGCCGATGTGGAAGTTCGCGTCGAAATCTCTACGATTGTCACCGAGCCATGGACCAGCTACCGAGTCACCCAGGGAGAACTAGCGTGAAAGCATCGCACACCGATCAGCTCGACCTCCTCGAGCTTCAGAAGCTCGACCAGAAGGAGTCGGCGCTGCGCCACAAGCGCGATTCTCACCCCGCGCACGCGACGGTGCGCGAGTTCGTCGGCCGCGTCGCCGACCTGCAGCGCGCCGCGATCAGCCAGAACGCCCTCATCGCCGACGTGGGCCGCGAGGTCACCCGCATCGAGGACGAAATCGCTAAGGTGACCGAACGCCGCAAGCGCCAGCAGGGCCGCATCGATAACAACCAGGTGCCCCTGCGCGACATTTCGGCCATGGAGCACGAGATCGCCCAGATGGACCGCCGCCTGGCCAAGCTCGAGGACGACCAAGTCGAGGCCGAGGAACGCGTCGAGGCCGCCCGCGCCGCCCAGGAGAAGATGAAGGAAGAGGCTCAGGCCATCGCAGCCGACATCGAGCGCCTCAAGGCCGAGTTCCAGGCCGACGTCGCCGAGTCCGACGAGGAACTGCGCCGCGTCATCGCCGCTCGTCGCGAGCTCGCCGAGCGCCTTCCGCACGCCTTGCTCGAGGAGTACGAGGATGCCCGCCGCCGCAACGGTGCCCTGGCCGTCATCGAGGTTCGCGACGGCTACGGGATCGGCGTGGCCGCCGACTTGAGCCCGATGGAACTCGAGCGCATTCGCCTCACGCCCCACGACGAGCTGTACCTGACCGAGGACACCTCCCAGATCGTCGTGCGCACGGCGGCGAACACGCCGCGCTGAGACTCAGGCGCGAACCGCGTAGACGTCCGCTAGGTAGAAGCCCTGCCTGCTTGCTGTGACCGTCACCCGAATCCGGGTGGCGGTCACAGGCTTGTCCAGAGTGACGATGCGGCGGTAGCCCACGCAGTGAACGCGGGCGATCTCCCGCTCACCGGCGCCCTCGACGCACGAGGTCACCACGGCCTCGTCGATACGCTGCCCCTGGGCGATGTCCTCCTCAAGGACGATGGCGCCGACCGCACGCGGCGCGTCAAAGCGCAGGGTCACGACGTTGGCCTCGTCCTCGCGGGACGCCTCGACGCGACGCGAGCGGAAGTCGGCGATCTTCTCGCCGAGGCGCGCCAGGACCTCGACGTCGGCGTCTGCGAGAAGGCCGTCGCGGTTCGGGGGAACGTTCAGGAGGAAGGTGGCATTGCCGCCCACCGAGCCCTTCCAGATCGAGAACAGCTCGTCGACGCTGCGCACCTGCGAATCCTCGACGTCGTGGTGGAACCAGCCCTTGCGGGTCGAGGTGTTGACCTCGGCGGGGTACCAGGCCAGGGGACCGGAGTAGGCAGCCAGGGCCTCGCGCGAGCCCAGATCCTCGTCACCGGAAGCCACCTGACGGGAAAACTCCCCGTCGTCGGCCTTCTGGGACTTCTCAGCGGTGCGCTCGGCCTCGCGCAGGGAGGCGGGCACGACGCTCCACTCGTTGGCGCGCACGGAGCCGGCCTCGTTGCCGCACCAGCGCACATCCGGGCCGCACACCGAGATGACGGCCTCGGGGGCCAGCGCGCGGACCGTGTCGTAGATGCGCTGCCAGTCGTAGACCTGCACCTTGCCGTTGGGGCCCTCGCCGCACGCGCCGTCCAGCCACACGGAGAAGACCGGGCCGTAGTGGGTGAGCAGCTCGACGAGCTGGTTGATGTAGAAGTCGTTGTAAGCCTCGCCCTGCCCATAGGTCGGCTCCGTCATGTCCCAGGGGGACAGGTACACGCCGAACTTGAGGCCGTGGCGCGCCGCCGCGTCGGAGACCTCGCGCACGAGGTCGCCGCGCCCGCCCTTCCACGGCGAGGACGCCACCGAGTGCTTCGTGTAGGCCGACGGCCACAGGCAAAACCCGTCGTGATGCTTGCAGGTCAGGATCACTCCAGACATGCCGGCGCTGACGAGGGCGCGCATCCACTGATCGACATCGACGCTGCCCGGGTTGAACAGGGCCGGGTCCTCGTGGCCCTCGCCCCACTCGCGATCCGTCATTGTGTTCATGCCGAAGTGAATGAACGCGTACATCTCCATTTTCTGCCACTGGAGCTGACGGTGGGTGGGCCGAATGTTGGCCAGGTAGTCCTCGTTGATCATCGCGATGTAATCTCCGCTTCGTGGCCGCAATCGGCCGGGCCTGCGCCCTGCAGGTTCCTGACAAAGGATAGCCCAGCGGTTAATTGGTCACCATCGTGACGGCGCGCGTCGTTCCACCGTGCTTCGCCTTCTTTTCGGGGCCGAATTCGATGTCGATGACGCGGTGCTCGGCCCCGCGAGCATCCTGTAAGGTCACAGCGTGCGCAGCGTCGGTGAGCGCATGCTCGCACTCGGCCGTCTCGCCCGCGGCGTATCCTCCCGACGCCAGAAGCGTGCCCGTCACCGCGCCGCGCCAGCGCTTGGCATCGTGGGAAATCACCGAGCGCTTACCGTCGGCCTCGCGCACGACGCGCAGCTCCCACACGCGTGCCCACGGCGCCTTGCAGGCCGCCCGGTAGGGGCCCGAGCGGGCATCAATGACGACCTGTCCTGATGCCTCCTCGCGCAGGGCCTCGTCCAGGCGCGGCGCCCACCACGTGGACAGGACGCCGAAACCGGGCAGGGACACGCCCATGGCCAGGCGGTGATCGGGAATGAGATCGGCGGGGGAGAGGACACCGAAGAGCCCTGAGAACACCGACACGGACGTCGCGCCCGGGCACTGCCAGGCACCCGGTGCCACGGCCTCGATGGCCTCAAAGAGCACGCCCGTAAACAGGGACGAGGCCGGGGCGCAGGGAGCGCTCGCGAGAACCTCGTTGACGGACAGGTCGATGCGCGCCCCAACCTTGAGCGTGGCCGCCGCCTGCGGGCCCGAGCCCAGGGCGACCAGCGCGTCCGCGACCGCGCGACGAGCCGCGGTCAGGGATGGGCGGGACAGGGACTCCAGGGACAGGGCGGGTCCGCGCTCGGGCGCGTTCTTCCCCTCCGACGGGGGCAACCAGATCAGCATGACGACACCCTATCGCGCCGAAGCCGCCAGGCGCGCTAGAATCGGTGCGGATCTGCCGGCCGGGCGGCCGCGCGCGGAAACGCTCGAGGAACGTCCGGGCTCCACAGGGCAGGGTGATGGCTAACAGCCACCCGGGGTAACCCGCGGGACAGTGCCACAGAAAACAAACCACCGGCGCGCACGCGTCGGTAAGGGTGAAAAGGTGAGGTAAGAGCTCACCAGCGGCGCGGGTGACCGCGTCGGCTAGGTAAACCCCACCCGGAGCAAGACCGAGCAGCAGGCAGGGCGGCCCGCCTCATGCCTGCGGGTAGGTTGCTGGAGGCCGTCGGTAACGACGGTCCTAGATAGATGGTCGCCACCGCGCTTTTCCGGTAACGGAGCGCGGGGACAGAACCCGGCGTATAGGCCGACAGATCCAACAGAAGGACCCCGACGCGCGTCGGGGTCCTTCTGTCGTTGATGCTGCCGGGCCGCTCGGCCGAGCGAATCAGGCGCTCTGCTTGGCCGCGTAGTAGGCGGCGCCCACGATGCCCGCCGTATTCAGCAGCTTCGCCGGGATCATCGGGGTCTTCAGGTTCAGCAGCGGCATGAACTTCTCATGGTTCTCAGACACGCCGCCACCCACGACGAAGAGGTCGGGGTTGAGCAGGAACTCCACGTGGCTGTAGTAGCGCTGGAGGCGCTGCGCCCACTGCTCCCAGTCCAGGCCCTGCAGGGTCTTCTGGCCCGACGAGGCGTTCTTTTCGGCGTCGGTGCCGTCGATCTCCAGGTGGCCCAGCTCCGTGTTGGTCAGCAGCGTGCCGTTGACGATGATCGCCGAGCCGATGCCCGTGCCCTGAGTGGTAAAGACGATGACGCCGTCGCGACCCTTGGCGGCGCCGTAGGCAACCTCTGCGATGCCGGCTGCGTCCGCGTCGTTGAGGGCGACAACCGCACGGCCCAGGTAACGCTCCATGAGGGCGTCAACGTTGACGTTAACCCACGACTGGTCCAGGTTGGCCATGTAGGGGATGACGCCGTTAAAGACGGGGGCGGGGAAGGTGACGCCGATCGGAACACCGACCTTCACGTCAAGCTGGTCGATGACCTCGCGGCAGACCTTCGCCACGGCCTCGGGAGTTGCCGGGGTGGGGGTGGGGATACGAACCTGATCGCCGATGTACTCGCCGGTCTCAAGATTCACCAGCGCGCCCTTCACGCCGGATCCGCCGATGTCGATGCCGCAAGCGACCTGAACCATGACCCCTCCTCGGGAAATGTGTGTTCTGTTGTGTGCGTGGGCGCTTAGTGTCCCACGTCTCCTCATTGTAACGGACGCCGCCTCGAGGTGAACAACGCGTTTACCACATGAGCGAAGCCCGCCTCCGATTATGAAAAAAAGGAGGCGGGCTGAGGGTCATTCTGGGACTTAAGGCAGGGTCAGGATCTCCGCCCCGTCCTCGGTGACCACGATCGTGTGCTCGAACTGCGCGGTGCGCGAGCGGTCGGCCGTGACGATCGTCCAATCGTCGTCCCAGCGCTCCCACTCGACGGTGCCCAGCGTCAGCATCGGCTCGATCGTGAAGACCATGCCCGGCTCCATGACCGTGTCGTAGGCGGGCGCAGCATCGTAGTGGGGGACGATCAGGCCCGAGTGGAATGCCTCGCCGACGCCGTGACCGGTGTAGTCGCGCACAACGCCGTATTCAAAGCGCTTCGCGTAGGCCTCGATGACGCGTCCGATCACGTTGATTTCGCGGCCCGGACCCACGGCCTTGATGCCGCGCATCATCGCGTTTTTCGTGCGCTCGATGAGCAGGTGCGATTCCTCGTCGACGGTGCCCACCTCGAACATGGCGCAGGTGTCGCCGTGGACGCCGTCCTTGTAGGCCGTGATGTCGATGTTGATGATGTCGCCGTCTTCGAGCGGGCGGTCGTCGGGGATGCCGTGGCAGATGACCTCGTTGATCGAGGAACACAGGGACTTGGGGAAGCCCATGTAGCCCAGACACGACGGGTAGGCGTCGTGGGCGAGCAGGTACTCGTGGCCGATACGGTCCAGCTCGTCGGTGGTCACGCCCGGCGCGATGGCGGCGCCCACGGCCTCGATGGCACCGGCGGCGATGCGCCCGGCCTCGCGGATTTTCGCGATCGTCTCAGGGCTCTTGATGTCCGAGGTCGTGACGCGCTCGGGGCCGTCGTGGAACATGTATTCGGGGCGCGCGATGTGATCAGGCACGGCGCGCCGGGCCGAGACGCGTCCGGGCTTCAGCGTGCCCAGGGGCGCGCGGCGTGCCAGCGGTGATGCTTCCATGGTTCTTCCTCCTGCAAACGGGTGGCGTCAGTCGTTCTTGTAGTTGTCGGGGCCGGGGAAGCTGCGCTCGCGCACGGAGCCAACGTAGTCCGAGGCAGCCTCGTGCAGGGCGGCGCCGAGCTGGCCGAACTTGCGCACAAACGAGGGCGTCCAGTCGGAGTATCCGGCCATGTCGGACCACACCAGCACCTGGCCGTCCGTATTCGGGCCGGCGCCGATGCCGATTGTCGCGATGGACAGCGTCTGGGTCAGCTCGGTGGCGATGGAGGCGGGCACCATCTCGAAGACGACCGCGAACGCGCCGGCCTCCTGGACCGCCAGGGAGTCGCGGCGTAGCTGCTCGGCGCTGTCGCCGCGGCCCTGCATGCGCGGGCCGCCGAGCGTGTTCTCGGACTGCGGGGTGTAGCCCAGGTGCGCGCACACGGGGATTCCGGCGGCCGTCAGGGCTGCGATGATGTGGGCGCGGGCCTCGCCGCCCTCAAGCTTGACGGCGTGGGCGCCCGCCTTCATCAGGCGGGCGGCTGAGGCGAAGGCATGCTCGGGGGTGTCCTCGTACGTGCCGAAGGGCAGATCGGCAACGATCATGGCGCGCGAGGTGGAGCGTGCGACGGCCGCCGTTGCGCGTTCCATGTCCTCCAGGGTCACGGGCAGCGTCGAGCCGTGGCCGAGGATGACGTTGCCGAGGGAGTCACCGATGAGCAGCATGTCGACGCCGGCGGCCTCGAGGATCGGCGCGGTCAGCGCGTCGTAGGCAGTCAGCATGGTCAGGGGGATGCCCTCGGCCTTGGCGCGCGCGATGTGCTGGACGCGCACACGGCGGGCGTTGAACAGGGGAGGGTTGGAGGATGAGGCTGGGGCCGCGCCTTCGGGGTTCGTGATGTGAGACATTGACTTCCTGTCGTGAGACAACGAGTAGCGCAAACGCGCATTCACGCCTTCCAGGGTAGCGCGGCGGCGGACCCGGTGAGCTGTGAGGATCTGCGAACAGGTAAGATGGAGGACAGTGCGCGTGATGCGCGCAGTAATGAACCCAGTAGGAAAGAAGAAGGAAGCAGGACATGGCTGGCAATGCCCCTGACCTTGATCCTCTTGACGAGGCCGCCGTTGACGCACTGCGCGCCCAGGGCCTCGTCGATATTGAAGAAGCAGATTCGCTGGACGCCCTCAAGGCTGTTCGCGGGGCGCTTCTCGGAGATCAAGCCCCGCTCGTGATCGCGAACCGCACCATTGGTTCGCTCGAGCCCTCCCAGCGCGGTCTGGCAGGTAAGAACCTCGGACAGGCTCGCAAGGCGCTGACCGAGGCCCTCGACGCGCGCAAGGATGTCCTCGCCGCCGAGCATGAGGCCCGGATGCTGGTCGAGGAATCCGTGGACGTGACGGTTCCGACGAGCCGATGCGCGGCGGGCGCTCGCCACCCCCTGGAGACCCTGATGGAAGAGGTCGCGGACTTCTTCGTCGCAATGGGCTGGGATATCGCCGAGGGTCCCGAGATCGAGCACGAGTGGTTCAACTTCGATTCGCTGAACTTTGACATCGATCACCCTGCGCGTCAGATGCAGGACACCCTCTACATTGACGGGCGCTCTGCTGGCGGCGAGAAGGAAGAGGACGGTCACCTGGTGATGCGCACGCACACCTCGCCGGTGCAGTCCCACTCGATGCTGGCCCGCGGCGTTCCACTGTACATCGCATGCCCGGGTAAGGTCTTCCGCTCCGACGCCCTGGATGCCACGCACACCCCCGTGTTCCACCAGGTCGAGGGCCTGGCGGTCGACAAGGGCCTGACCATGGCGCACCTCAAGGGAGTCCTGGACCACTTCGCCAAGGCCATGTTCGGCCCCGAGGCGAAGACCCGCCTGCGTCCCTCCTACTTCCCCTTCACCGAACCCAGCGCCGAGATGGACCTGTGGTTCCCGCAGAAGAAGGGCGGCCCCGGCTGGATCGAGTGGGGCGGCTGCGGCATGGTCAACCCCAACGTCCTGCGCGCCAACGGCATCGACCCCGAGGTCTACTCGGGCTTCGCGTTCGGCATGGGTATCGAGCGCACGCTGATGCTGCGTCACGGCATCGCTGACATGCACGACATCGTCGAGGGAGACGTTCGCTTCTCCCAGCAGTTCGGCGTCAATGGAAGGGGAAACTGACATGCCTATGGTTCCGCTGAGCTGGCTGGCCGACCACGTGGACGTCGCCGAAGGCACCGACGCCCGCGCACTGGCCGCCGCCCTGGTGAAGGTCGGTCTTGAGGAAGAGGAGATCCACCCGGCGCGCGTGACCGGCCCACTCGTCGTGGGCCGCGTCCTGACCCGCGTGGAAGAGACGGCCTCGAACGGCAAGATCGTCAACTACTGCCGCGTGGACGTGGGCGAGCACAACGATGCTCCCGGCACCGGCAAGGAGCCCTCGGAGCTGCCCAGCCGCGGCATTATCTGCGGCGCGCATAACTTCGACGTCGACGACCTGGTCGTGGTCTCCCTGCCCGGCGCCGTCCTGCCCGGCGACTTCCAGATCGCCGCCCGCAAGACCTACGGTCACGTCTCCGACGGCATGATCTGCTCCGCGCGCGAGCTTGGTCTGGGTGAGGATCACGACGGCATCATCGTGTTGCCGAAGTACTTCCCGGACCGTGAGATTCCCGCGGTCGGCACCGACATCGTATCCTGGCTGGGCCTGGGCGAAGAGGTCCTGGAGATCAACGTGACCCCGGACCGCGGCTACTGCTTCTCGATGCGCGGCATCGCACGCGAGTACTCCCACTCGACTGGTGCCGCCTTCCGTGACCCGGGTGCGCCCGGCGTTGTCGCCGCCGAGCCTCCCGCCGCCAACGCCGAGGGCTTCCCCGTCGTCTTCGCCGACGACGCTCCGATCCGCGGCCGCGTGGGTGTGGACCGCTTCGTCGGTCGCGTGGTGCGCGGCACGAACCCGGCCGCCCCCACGCCGCGTTGGATGGTCGAGCGCCTTGAGGCCGCCGGCATGCGTTCCCTGTCGCTGCCCGTGGACATTACGAACTACGTCATGCTGGACCTGGGCCAGCCGATGCACGCCTACGACCTGGGCGCGCTGGCTGCCCCGATCGTCGTGCGTCGAGCGCGCGCCGGCGAAACGCTGGTGACGCTGGACGAGGAAAAGCGCGAGCTCGATGTGCAGGACCTGCTCATCACCGACTCCCCGCAGGGCGAAGGCTCCCGCATCATCGGCATCGCCGGCGTCATGGGTGGCGCGTACTCCGAGGTTGAGGCTGGCACGACGGACATCCTCTTCGAGGCCGCCCACTTCGACTCGGTGTCGATCGCACGCAGCGCCCGCCGCCACAAGCTCCACTCTGAGTCCTCCAAGCGCTTCGAGCGCGGCGTCGACCCGGCCCTGCCCGCCGTCGCAGCCCAGCGCGCCGTCGAGCTGCTCGTCGAATACGGCGGCGGTACCGTCGACGAGGGCGTCACCGACGTCGATCAGCGTCCCGCGCCCACCGTCATCTCGCTGCCCGTGGGCGAGGCCGAGCGCCTCACCGGCGTCGCCCACAGCCCCGAGCGCATCGCCGAGCTGCTGACCACCGTCGGCTGCACCGTTGAGGGACCCTCCGACGGCGTCTTCACGGTGACCGCCCCCTCGTGGCGTCCCGACCTGACCCTCGCGGCCGACCTGGTTGAGGAGATCGCCCGCCTGGACGGCTACGACAAGATCCCCGTCATCTTGCCCATGGCCCCCGCCGGCCATGGCCTGACGCCCGCGCAGAAGGCCCGCCGCCTCGCCGCGTCCGCGCTGGCCCACGGAGGCCTCGTCGAGGTCGAGTCCTACCCCTTCGTGTCCGACACGTGGGACCGCCAGGGCATCCCCGCGGGCGACCCTCGCCGCGACGCCCTGCGCCTGCGCAACCCGATGGCGGACGACGCCCCGTGGCTGCGCACGAGCGTGCTCGACACGCTGCTGGACGTCGCGGGCCGCAACGTCTCGCGTTCCAACGCGGACGTCGCCGTCTTCGAGGTCGCCAAGGTTGCCCGTCCCGCCGGGACGGTGCCCGCAGGCCTGCCCGGAGCCGAGACGCGTCCCTCCGACGAGGTGCTCGCCGCGCTCGAAGCCGGTATCCCGGCCCAGCCCTGGCACATCGGCGGCGTGCTCACCGGCGCAGCCGAGGCCGCTGGCGTCCTGTCCACGCCCCGCGCCTACGACTGGGCCGACGCCCTCGAGTACGTGCGTCGCGTGGCCAGCGGTCTTGGCGTGCGCGTCGAGGTGACACGCGCCTGGATGGACCGCGTGCCCGCGCACAAGGGTGCCCCGATGCCCGCTCCCGCGACCGATCCCGCCGACGTCGCGCCCTTCCACCCGGGCCGCGTCGCCCGCGTGTTCGTGCGCGCCGGACGCGAGCTGGTGGACGTGGCCCTGGCCGGCGAGCTCTCGCCCGCAGCCTGCCGCGCCTTCGGCCTGCCCGCGCGCTCGTGCGCCTTCGAGATCGACATGGACGCGCTCATCTCCCAGATGAGCGCCGACCCGATCCAGGTCAAGGGCGTCTCGACGTTCCCGCTGGCCAAGGAGGATATCGCCCTGGTCGTTCCGGCCGACATTCCCGCCTCGCGCGTGGAGCAGATCGTGCGTCAGGGTGCCGGCCCGCTCGCGGAATCGGTCTCACTCTTCGATATCTACGAGGGTGACCAGGTACCTGAGGGCTACCGTTCGCTGGCCTTTGCCCTGCGCCTGCGCGCCGCCGACCACACGCTGACCGCCAAGGAATCCGAGGCCGTCCGCAAGCAGGTGGTCACCAAGGCTGCCAAGGTTCTCGGAGCGTCGCTGCGCGCCTGACAAGCGTTCCGCACGGCCGGTCGAATCTCACGGTGTGGCGCCCCACTCATTTGGGGCGTTGCGCCCGTGGATTCGGCCGGTCTTCGCTTTAGGATGGGCCTATGCACATCCTTGTAACTGCAGCATCAAAGCACGGGGCGACGGATGAGGTCGCCGATGCCATTGCCAAGCGCATCGAAGCGAGTGGTATCACCGTCGACCGGCTGGCCCCCAGTGATGTCACGTCGGTCGAAGGCTACGACGCGGTCATCATCGGCTCCGCCGTCTACATCCTCCAGTGGATGCCCGAGGCACACGACTTCATGGAGCGTTTTAAGGACGAGTTGCCCGTCGGACGCGTATGGGCCTTCTCCGTCGGCATGAATGGCGTTCCCAAGCATACCGAGCAGGACGGCACGCGCGTCGGCCCGCTCCTCACGCACGTCAAGTGCCGCGAGCTGCATACTTTCCCGGGGCGGTACAAGCCCTCCCTCCTGTCCCTGCGCGAGCGTTCGGTTGCCCGCCTGGCTGGAGTTGTCGAGGGGGACTTCCGTGACTGGGAGGCTATCGACCAGTGGGCTGATGAGATCGTCGAGGCGCTGAAGGCCTGAGACTGTCAGGTGGTGAGTGGGTGAGGTTCGCGACTCACCCACTTGCGCAATTCTATGCATGTGCATGTATAATCATGCATATGAGTGCAGTAGCAGCGTTCCCCAGCACTAAGAGTGCCAGGCACGAGATGATTCGCGACCTCCTGGCCTCCGAGTCCATCGGCAGCCAGGAGTCCCTTCGCTCACGCCTCGCGCAACGGGGGATTGAGGTCACCCAGACGACGCTCTCGCGCGACCTCATGGACCTGCGGGCCACCAAGGTGCGCAACGCCTCCGGCGCGCTCATCTACACGGTGCCCGACCATGACGGGGGAGCCACCCACGACGGTGAAGCTGCCAACGTCCGCCTCGCTCGCTGGTGCCAGCTCCTGCTTGTCACCTCCGTCAAGGTCGGCAACCAGCTCGTTCTGCGCACCCAGGTCGGAGCAGCCAACCTCCTGGCCTCCTCCATCGACTCCGTGCGCCGCGAAGAAGTCGCTGGCACGATCGCCGGTGACGACACCATCTTGGTGATCTGCCGCTCAAAGGAGGATGCGAGCGTCATCGAACGAATGCTCCTAGCCCTCGCAGAACCCGGCGCGCTGCCCGAAAACTAGCCCCGGCCTCGTCCCCAACGGGCGGGCACACGAACCTTAGAAACACCCCAGTGGAAGGAACCCACATGTCGAGCAAAGACCGCGTTGTCCTGGCCTACTCAGGCGGCCTGGACACCTCTGTCGCCATCGGATGGATCGGAGAGCAGACCGGCCGTGAGGTCGTCGCTGTCGCGGTCGATGTCGGCCAGGGTGGCGAGGACCTTGAGGTCATTCGCCAACGCGCACTCGACTGCGGTGCGGTTGAAGCCTACGTCGCCGACGCCCGCGACGAATTCGCCAACGAATACTGCATGCCGGCCCTGAAGGCCAACGCGCTCTACGAAGGCAAGTACCCGCTCGTCTCCGCCCTCTCGCGTCCCGTTATCACCAAGCACCTGGTCAAGGCCGCCCGCGAATTCGGCGCCACCACCGTTGCCCACGGCTGCACCGGCAAGGGAAACGACCAGGTTCGCTTCGAGGTCTCCATTACGTCGATGGCACCCGACATGGACTGCATCTCCCCGGTGCGCGACCTCGCCCTGACCCGCGACGTCGCGATCGATTACGCGGAAAAGCACAACCTGCCGATCGAAACGACGAAGCACAACCCCTTCTCGATCGACCAGAACGTGTGGGGCCGCGCCATCGAGACGGGCTTCCTCGAGGACCTGTGGAACGCCCCCACCAAGGACGTCTACGTCTACACGGACGACCCGACCTACCCGCCGCTGCCGGACGAAGTCGTCATCACCTTCGACAAGGGTATCCCCGTCGCGATTGACGGCCGCCCCGTCACCCCGCTCGAGGCCATCCAGGAAATGAACCGCCGCGCCGGCGCTCAGGGCATCGGCCGGATCGACATGGTCGAGGACCGCCTCGTCGGCATCAAGTCCCGCGAGATCTACGAGGCCCCCGGCGCCGTCGCGCTCATCGAGGCCCACCAGGCCCTCGAGTCGGTTACCCTCGAGCGCATGCAGCACCGCTACAAGCGACAGCTCGAGCAGACCTGGGGCGAGCTCGTCTACGAGGCCCAGTGGTACTCGCCGCTCAAGAAGTCCATGGACGCCTTCATCGAGCACACGCAGCAGTATGTCTCCGGCGACATTCGCATGATCCTGCACGGCGGACGCGCGACGGTCAACGGCCGCCGCTCGGAGTCCTCGCTCTACGACTTCAACCTCGCGACCTACGAGACCGGCGATACCTTCGATCAGTCCTCCTCGCGCGGCTTCATCGACATCTACGGCCTGCAGTCCAAGCTGGCGGCCGCGCGCGACGTGCGCATGGGTGTTGATATGGGGTACTGAGTACTCATTGAGGGTTCTCTCACAGGGAATGTTTCAGTTGGGTTTCAAGAGGTGGGAGCGTCGGCAAGGGCGCTCCCACCTCGCCTACTGTGTCGTGTATGACGTACCAAAAGAGTGCGGCGATGGATGCTCCCGCAGGCATTGATCAAGAAGAGGCCGTGCGTGAGCGCATGATGCGCTACACGGTCGCGGCCATGTTTTTCGTCGGTTTCGCGGGCAAGGGCATCCGCGGAATCTTCGGTGAGATCGGGTCTCTCGTCCCGATGCTCATCCTGTTGGCCGCCTTCGTCGTGCTCTTTCGCGGCTCCGGGCGGTCCCTGCTCCTGCGTCGTTTCCCGAGCACGATCAGCATGTTTGTGCTGTGGTGCGCGCTGACGTGCATCTGGTCGATCGATCCGGCGCTGAGCGCCCAGTATTGGGTCCTCCAATCCGTGCTGACGCTGGTGGCGATAGCCGTGGCGGTTGCCCTCCCGCTGACATCCCTGGTGGAGTCGCTGATTCTCTCCTTTCAGTGGATCATCGGCTCGTCCTTCATTCTCGAGGCCGTGGTTGCCTTTCTTGATCAAGGGCCCCTCGCGCCACCCACCCTGTGGGGCCGGGGACATTTGCCCGCCTCTGCGTACTGGGTGGACGGTCGATTACTCGAGGGGGGACCGATCCAAGGTTTCCCAGGCAATCGCAACCCGTTAGCCTTCGTGGCCCTCCTGCTGGCGGTGTGTCTGGTCCTGCGCTACATGCAGACGCGCGCGTCTTTGCCGTGGACTCTTGCGTGGCTTGCCGCGAGCGGCGTGACCCTGGCGCTGACCCAGTCTGCGACGGTGGCCCTGTCGACCGCGGGCTGCTTCGTCGTTTTGGCTGGACTCGTCGTTCAGCGCAACGTTCCCGTGCGCCTGCGACTGCGGGTGGTTGGAATCTTCACGGGCATAGGTGTCGTCGCGGCGATTATCGCTTTCTTTGCCCGCCACTGGATCGCCGATGCCTTCGGACGCAGCCCGGACATGAGCGGCCGCTCCGTCATCTGGCACTCCGTCGCGCCGCTCATCGCGGACAAACCCATCGGCGGCTGGGGCTGGTTCATCGGCTGGCCCACGTGGCTCGAACCCTTCGCGGGACTCGTCGTTCGCGAGGACGGGACGTCGACGAACCAGGCGCACAACGTCTATGTGGAGGCCGCCCTGACCACCGGCTTGGTCGGCGCCTTCCTGGTGACCTCCGCGATCATCTGGACGCTCTACCGCGTCGTCAAGGTCGCCGTCGCCCACATCGACGACAACCTGTGGGACGTAATCCCCGCGGTCCTCATGATCGCCATGTTCATTCAGTCCTTTACCGAATCCCGTCTGCTCTTCGAGGGCAACTGGATGCTCTTCGTCATCATCGCCACCTGGGTGAAGGTGCGTGGCGAGGTGCCCATCGTGTGGCCGTCGGCTGCACGCCAGCATCTCGAATACTCTTAAGTCAGGAACGTCAATCCCCTTTGTCGACCCGGGAGGTCCACCATGTCGCAATCCGAAACGCACGTGTCCCTGTGGGGTGGTCGCTTCGCTGGCGGCCCGTCGCAGGCCCTGGCAGCGCTGAGCGTGTCGACCCACTTCGATTTCCGACTGGCCCACGTCGACATTGCCGGTTCGCACGCGCACGCCGACGAGCTGCACCGCGTCGGTCTGCTCACCGACCAGGAATGCGCGGACATGCACGACGCGCTGTCCCGCCTCGACGCGGACGTCGCCTCCGGTGCCTTCGTTCCTAGCCCCGACGATGAGGACGTGCACACGGCCCTGGAGCGCGGCCTCATCGACCGCGCCGGTGCGACCCTGGGCGGTAAGCTCCGCGCCGGCCGCTCCCGCAACGACCAGATCGCCACCCTTATCCGCGTGTATCTGCGCGAAGAGGCGCGCCACCTGGCTGGCCGCGTTCTCGACATCGCCCAGGCCCTCGTCGGCCAGGCCGAGCGCGCGGGCGACGCCGTCATGCCCGGTCGCACCCATATGCAGCACGCCCAGCCCGTCCTCGTCGCCCACCACCTGCTCGCCCACGTGTGGCCGCTCCTGCGCGACGTGGCCCGCCTGCGCGACTGGGATAAGCGCGCCGCCATCTCGCCCTACGGCTCCGGCGCGCTGGCCGGTAATACGCTCGGAATGGACCCGCGCCGCATTGCAGCGGCACTCGGCTTCACCGACTCCGTCGAAAACTCCATCGACGGCACCTCCGCGCGCGACGTCGTCGCCGAGTTCTCCTTCATCTGCGCCCAGATCGGCATCGACATCTCCCGCCTGAGCGAAGAGATCGTCATCTGGAACACCAAGGAATTCGACTACGTCACCCTGGATGACTCCTACTCGACAGGCTCGTCCATCATGCCGCAGAAGAAGAACCCCGACGTCGCCGAGCTCGCGCGCGGCAAGGCCGGGCGCCTCATCGGCGACCTGACCGCCCTCCTCGCCGTCCTCAAGGCCCTTCCTCTCGCGTACGACCGCGACCTCCAGGAGGACAAGGAGCCCGTCTTCGACCAGATCGACACCCTCGACGTCCTGTGCCCCGCCGTGGCCGGCATGATCGACACGATGACCATCCACCTCGACCGTCTCGCCGAGCTGGCCCCCCAGGGCTTCTCCCTGGCCACCGACATCGCCGAATGGCTCGTCAAGCGCGGCGTCCCGTTCCGCGATGCGCACGAGATCTCCGGAGCCTGCGTGCGCCTGGCCGAAGCCAGGGGAGTGGAGCTGGCGGACCTGACCGACGAAGAGCTCGCCCAGGCCTCGTCCCACCTGGATCCCCAGGTGCGCTCCGTGCTCACCGTCGAGGGCTCGGTCGGTGCCCGCCTGGGTCGAGGCGGCACCGCACCCGTGCGCGTCGCCGAGCAGCTCGACGAGGCCCGGGCTGGCCTCGAGGATGCATGGCAGTGGGCGGTCGCTGGGCTGCACTAAGGCCGCTAGCTGCAAAACCGATACACTTACAACCACAACAACCCGTCAAATCCGCAAGGAAGGACAACTTTCGTGACAGACATTCTGGACGACCTGCAGTGGCGTGGGCTGCTCGCGCAGCACACCGACCTCGAGGCGCTTCGCGCACACCTGAGCGCCGGACCTGTCACCTTCTATTGCGGCTACGACCCGACGGCCCCCTCCCTGCACCACGGACACCTCGTCCAGCTGATCGTCATGCGTCACCTCCAGCTTGCTGGCCACCGCCCCCTCGCTCTCGTGGGTGGCGCAACCGGCCAGATCGGCGACCCCCGCCAGAGCGGTGAGCGTCAGCTTCAGTCGACCGAGGTTGTGCGCGGCTGGGCGGAGCGCCTGCGCGCGCAGATTTCCCATTTCCTCGACTTCGAGGGACCGGCCGCCGCGCAGATGGTCAACAACCTGGACTGGACGCAGGAGATGAGCGCCATCGACCTGCTGCGCACCATCGGCAAGTACTTCCGCGTGGGCACCATGCTCAACAAGGACATCGTCGCGCGCCGCATCGCCTCCGACGAAGGCATCTCCTACACGGAGTTCTCCTACCAGGTCCTCCAGGCCAACGACTTCCTCGAGCTGTACCGCCGCAACGGCTGCACGCTCGAGACCGGCGGCAATGACCAGTGGGGCAACATGGTCGGCGGCGTCGACCTCATCCGTAAGGTGGAGGGCGTCGACACCCACGTCATGACCACCCCCATCATCACCAAGGCCGACGGCACCAAGTTCGGTAAGTCCGAGGGCGGGGCCATCTGGCTCGACCCTGAGATGATGACCCCCTACGCCTTCTACCAGTTCTGGCTGCAGGTGGCTGACGAGGACGTGGTTCGTTTCCTCAAGATCTTCACTTTCAAGACGCGCGAGGAAATCGAGGCCCTGGCTCTGGAGGTCGCCGAGCGCCCCCACCAGCGCGCCGCCCAGAAGGCCCTGGCCGCCTCCGTCACCGAACTGGTGCACGGCGCCGACCAGCTCGAGCGCGTTCTGGCCGCGACCCAGGCCCTGTGGGGCGGCGGCGACATCCGCGATCTCGACGAGGCCACCCTGGCCGCCGCGACCGCCGACCTGCCCCGCGCTTCCCTGACCCTGGGCGAGTCCACAGTCGCCGACGCGCTCGTGGCGCTCGGCTTCGAAAAGGGTAAGACCGCCGCACGTCGCACCATTTCCTCGGGCGGTGCCTCCGTCAATAACGTCAAGGTTGAGGATCCCGAGGCTGTTTTCTCCGCAAACGACCTTCTTGCGGGTGGTTTGGCTCTCATTCGCAAGGGTCGCAAGAACCTGGCGGTCGTTGAACTGAGCTAATTGGTCGCGAGGAGCGGGCGCTCGGCAATTGCCGGGCGCCCGTTTTTCGTTGTGTTTGTTGGGTTTTGTTGT
>NZ_JAPWAG010000027.1:0-30714 GCF_041432775.1 Pauljensenia sp. 20925_1_34
CAGCAGCAGGGCCACCCGCGTGGCGGCTATCAGCAGGCCAGGCCACAGCAGGTCCGTGTGGCTCCCAGGCCTGCCCAGAGCGTGAGCAGCTCCACCGCGGCGGACTCCAGCTCCGACAGCACACGTACCATCATCATCTGCGCGATCATTGCCGTCGTCTTCATCATCACGTTGATCGCCGGTATCTCCCTCAGGGACTATTTCTTCGAGGAAGTCGTCACGACCAGCAACGCACAGCTCCCGGCATCCTCCGAGCTCGTGCCCAGCACGCAAGCACAGCTACTCCCGGCCGCTTCGGCCTGATCCCCTCCTCGAGGACCGCGATGATTCTGCGCCCCGATCTCCTGCCCGCCGCTCGTGTCGACGCCGACCCGTGGTGGATGAACGCGGTCCTCTACCAGGTGTATCCGCGTTCCTTCCAGGATACGAACGGCGACGGGATCGGGGATCTGGCGGGAATTCACCAGCGCCTCGATTACCTGGCCGACCTGGGTGTCGATATCGTGTGGATCTCCCCCATCTATCGGTCGCCGCAGGCTGACAACGGGTACGACATTTCCGACTATCGCGACATCGACCCGTTGTTCGGCGATCTCGCAGCCTTCGACGCGCTGGTCGAGCGCGCCCACGAGCTGGGCATGCGCGTCGTCATGGATTTGGTGGTCAACCACACCTCGATCGAGCACCCCTGGTTCGTCGAGTCGGCCTCGGGTCCCGACTCTGAGCGCCGCGACTGGTACTACTGGCGTGATCCGCGTCCCGGCTTCGAACCCGGAACACCAGGGGCGGAACCCACAAACTGGGAATCATTCTTCGGTGGCCCTGCCTGGGAGTACGACCCCGCCTCGGGCCAGTACTATCTCCACCTGTTTGCTCGGCAGCAGCCGGACCTGAACTGGGAAAACCCCACGGTCCGTGACGCGGTCTACGACATGATGAACTGGTGGCTCTCGCGCGGCGTCGACGGCTTCCGCGTGGACGCGATCGACGTCATCTCCAAACGCCCCGACCTGCCCGATGGCGGACCTGCGCGCGCCCCCTTCGGCGTGGGACACGAGTGCTTCGCGGACGGCCCACGCCTGCATGAATTCCTCCAGGAGATGCATCAGCGCACCTTCGCCCATCACCCCGGCTCGTTCACGGTCGGCGAGGCCTCCAATGCCTCCCCCGAATCCGCGCTCCTGTTCTGCGCGCCCGAGCGTCGCGAATTCAACATGCTCATTCAGTTCGAGCACGTCAACCTCGGGCAGGAGAACGGCAAGTTCTCACCTCGCCCCCTGGCAGACGGCGAGCTCGCCGAGGTCCTCACGCGCTGGCAGGAGACCCTCGGCGATCGGGGGTGGAACGCCCTCTACCTGGAGAATCATGATCAGCCCCGCGCGGTGGCGCGCTTTGGTGAGCCCACCACCTCCTGGTTCGAGTCGGCAACTGCCCTTGCGACCGCGTATTTCCTCCAGCGCGGCACACCTTTCATCTACCAGGGCCAGGAAATCGGGATGCTCGGCGGCGATTTCACCGATGAGTCCGATTTCCGCGACGTCGAATCCCTCAACTACCTGCGCGCGCACCCTGGCCAAGGCGTGCCCGCGGGCCTGGCGGCGATCTCCCGAGATAACGGACGCACCCCCATGCAGTGGGATTGCTCCCCCGCCGCCGGCTTTACGACGGGACGCCCCTGGATCGACGTGCCCGCCTCGGCCTCGGCCATTAACGTCAAGGCCCAGCGTGAGGATCCCTGCTCCGTGTACGCGTACTACCGCGCGCTCATTGAGGCGCGCCACCGCGTCCCCGCGCTGACCTTCGGAGCCTTCGAGCGCATCGACGCGGGTGACGCAGCCCTTTTTGTCTACGCGCGGGCCTACCAGGACTCCATCGTCCTCGTCGCCGTCAACCTATCCGGGCGCGAGATTCGTCCCTCGGCCTCACTCCTCGATGAGGCCTACTCCCCCTCGCGCTGGAACCTGTACCTGAGCAACGGGTGCGCCAACACCGCGGCCGATGCGCACGATCCCGCCCCGGCCTCGTCAATGAGGCCGTGGGAAGCGCGCGTTTACCTGGCCGCACGCTAGAGCTCCCTCGAGCCTCTCCGCACGCTAGGGCCCTCTCGGGCCTCTCCGCACGCTAGGGCCCTCTCGGGTCTTCCGCACGCGAGCACGCGCAACATGCGAGCTCGCCTCCTTGCGCGCGAAGCGTCTTGTGACGCTGCTTCCCCCGCGCGCGGTGTTCTCCGCGTGATCTGGGCCGCGTACAGCACCCGGTCGTGCCGCTTCCCCCGCGCGCGGGGCTCTCCGAGACACCTTCCCGGCGCGTGAGGCGCCTCCCGAGAGACCTTCCCGCGCCGATCCGCATGCGTACCCGCGCGCCAAGAGTCGACACCACAGACGCATGTGGGTGGGAGGAACAGTGCTCCTCCCACCCACATCAGGCGCTAGCGCGCCGTTCGATCAGTCAGCGGTTGCGACGCTTGGCAGCAACCAGGGACAGGCCAGCGAAGGCGACGATCCCAGCCAGGACTCCCACTCCCGTGGCGTCCGTACCGGTCACGGCCAGATGAGGCGTCGGCGACGGAGACGGGGTCGGAGTAGGCGTCGGCGTCTCGGACGGGGTCGGGGTCGGGGTGGGCGTCGGCGTCGGAGTCGGAGCCAGCGTGTTCGTCAGGGTCAGCGAGTAGACATACTCGTCGCTCAGCGTGAAGGACGCCTCGCGGTTGTCGGCGGCCAGCATGACTCCGTCAGCCGTCTCAAAGACGCGGCTCTCAGCGTCGTTCCACGTGATCTCGGCGGCCGTGGGCAGATCACCCTCGGAGACGGTCACCTCGGTGCCCAGGGGCAGAGGCGTGGGGTACGTGTAGGTTTCGCCAGCCTTGATGGTCACCTCGAAGGTCTTGTCGACCGTCGGGTCGGCGGCGTTCGCCAGAGTGATCTTGAGCGTGTAGTCGAGGCCCTTCGCTTCGTCGGGCAGCTCGCCCTCCACCTTCTTGGTCACCGAGAAGGTCTGGTGAGCGTTGGCGTCAGCGCTTGCGCCGTACCACAGCACCTTCGTGATCGGGTCGACCGTTTCGCCCGGGACGTTGTACGTGACGGTGTTGGAGAACTCGCCGACGATGTCGCTGGCGCGCTTGGCCCCCTCGACGCGGGCGGGCAGCATAATGATGGCCGACTGGTGGGCGGGGATCTCGCCGAGCTTCACGGTCACCTTGGTGGGCGTGCACTCGATCTGAGCGGCAGCCCCGAAGGCGCCATTGGAGGTGTCCTTGTCGCGGCGCAGACCCTCGGAGGTCGTCGGATCCGTGACGATGAAGGTGTGGGTCTTCGTGTAGTCCTTGACCGTGTCGCAGTCGAAGCTCCAGCGCGAACCGGCGGGGGCCTCGTCGACGATGGAGGCACCGGTCACGGCCGTGTCACCGGCGGGCAGGACCACTCGCCACATGATGGCCTTGTTCTCGTCACCATCTTCCGTGTCTGTCAGGTTGAGCCAGCCATCCTTCTGGTAGCGCGCCTCGCCGGGGGTGCGGCGAGTCATCTCGAGGTTGCGAGTAACCTTGCCACCGATCTCGACGACGTAGGTTTCGCCGCCAGGGCCGGTGTAGTGAGCCAGGCCGTTCGTGGTGACCGTTCCGTACCACTGCGCGGCGGTCTCCACCTTGTTATTAAAGACAACGGTGACGGTACCGTCAGCGGCCCAGGTACCGCAGCCGACCGTGATGTTGTCGTGCGAGATGACGTTGAAGGTGCGAGAGACGTTCGGGCGCAGAACGGACTCGCCGGTCGCCTTGTTGATCGCGTTCGCGTCGTAGGTGAAGTAGTCACCAGCCTTGACACGCCCCTCGGTCTTCCAGGGCAACTTGACGCCGAGGTCCCACCAGTCGCCCACCGCATGAACTTCATGTCCCGAGTGGTCAACCAACTGAACGTTCTCCCAATCCAACGTGACCTTGTCGCTCACGTCAGCAAGCGGTGCCGGGCACGTCGGGCTGTCCGCATAGGCAGGGACTTGCACGGAGACGAACTGTGTGACGCCAAAGAAACTTAATACCAATGCAAATATGGCAAGAAGTGCACCAAAGTGACGGCGCTTCAACGCAACCATAAGAAACTCCTATCAACGGGATATGCGACAACGTCGCTTCACACGTAGACAGTGTAGGTCATTACCCTGTAATTAGGTCAAGAAATGATGCGAACTGCTCCCCACAAGCACCTAAAACCCCCTTCGTCAAAGCCATTCATCCGCAATTTGCCTGGCTTTACTCACTCTGTGTCAAATTTGAAAACTCGGGCGTGTCGCGACAACGAACGGCGCGCGCAGACAAGCATGAATAACCAGCGATCAAACACACGCTCAGACCCGCATTTACCGCGTTGGAGATATTCAGACACTCTTCGATTACCTATCGAAAGTAATGCATAGCACCTCGCACTAACCACACTGTCAAACATGACACCCCTCACCCCACGCCACTCATGCCCCACGGCCCCCTCGTACCCCATTATTGTGAGGGCAGATCAATGGCAAAACCCCCTCGCGACCACCGCATCGATGCCCTGGGGGACCGACAGAAGAGTGCGTATGAGTTCCCTCACGCGCTGTCGCGTGTGCTCACCAATCCCGCACTCGCTTGCAACGCAACAACGCTCTGCCCGCAAGGTCGTCAGCTCTGCATACGTGTATGACGAGCCAGGCGCGTCGGCAGCTTGGCCGCGGCAGCAGTGAGGCGGGACCCTGCGGGGTCCCGCCTTTTTGCACCCTGCATCGATTCGCCCCTGGCCCAGCCACCGCTAGGACTTAGATCACCCGAATTGCGAACCTACGCTCAAAACGTCGTCCGCTTCGCCCCAAACCCCCCTTTTTTGGCGCATGCGGCCGAGGTGGACTGCACGTTGAGCACAACACCGACAACCCACCGCACAACCCCGTGCCCATCGGGGGGTTTTACGACCATAGAAACCCCGTGACGGCGTGTCGCCGGCGTGTCGCACCCCTATGGTCGCAATTCCCCCCAAACAACAAGACCAAACGCGGCAACAGCGGGCGAGCTGCCTACCACCCCACGCACCAAAGACGCTAACCCGCCAACGACCGGCGGAGCGGGCACCGCAGCGCCCGGATTATGGTGACCATGAGCCACAGACCCTGGCGCGACCACCAGACATGACCCGAATGCACGGCGTCCAGGACACATGCCTTGGCAACATCTTATGTTTATTCTTTACGTTGCTCATCACCACCTTCAATACCGACTTTAGCGCACCATTAAGCCGAAAAGTCCCGGGACAGTACACACGTTTTACATTTTAAGCCGTTAGTTCCAGGTGCGACGGATAGATGCATCAGGCCAAGGAGGCGTCATCGAAGACAGGCATCGCATCACCGGCCATACAGGTGGATACCTGGGCCCCTTTACTGCGCAGGTTAACCCCACAGGTGGCAGTCCAGGCAGGCCGCCCACAGTGCCATCAATAGGGTCCAGCTGCGCATGAACGGGTTACTGCTACCAGTAAAGGGGCTCACATGCACATCCACGAGCCCTCAAGGGGATCGCCAGACTCGCGCGCACATGCGCAAGCCAACAAGGAGATCCCCAGCCCCACGTACACATCCACGAACCCACGTGCACATCCGCGAGCCACGCGCGTATCCCAGGCCAAGCACGCAGGACTGCCGTGCGCGTAGCGCCCTTACTCACATCGACAACCACTCCCCCGCGCACCGACACCCCGGCACGCCCCCACAGCCCCGTATCCGCGGAACGCAGCCACGGCCTCGTCAATTGGAGAGGGGAAAAAGAGAACACGCAACGGAACAACGGCAGGACACCGCGAGGAGAATACAAAAAAGCCGGATCAGAAGATCCGGCTTGATGGTGGGCGATACTGGGATCGAACCAGTGACCTCTTCCGTGTGAAGGAAGCGCGCTACCCCTGCGCCAATCGCCCGAGGTGGGTACGGGATTCGAACCCGTGTATACGGCTTTGCAGGCCGCTGCCTCGCCTCTCGGCCAACCCACCACGCCCAATGGGATCGTGTGGATTCCCGATTGAGAGCGGATGACGGGACTCGAACCCGCGACCCTCACCTTGGCAAGGTGATGCTCTACCAACTGAGCCACATCCGCGTGAACCGCTTGTGCGGCTGGGCATAATGCCCGAGAACCCTCAAGGGGTTTCCGTGGGCGATACTGGGATCGAACCAGTGACCTCTTCCGTGTCAGGGAAGCGCGCTCCCGCTGCGCCAATCGCCCGAGCGGATGACGGGACTCGAACCCGCGACCCTCACCTTGGCAAGGTGATGCTCTACCAACTGAGCCACATCCGCGTTGTTTTCAGAACGTTTCCGTTCCTCGCAACGGGTAAAACCTTAACAGACCTTCCGGCAAGAATGCAAAACGAAACGGCAGTTATCCACCTCACATGCCCATTTTTACCCGGATTATCGCGAGTTACAGGCCATTCATGCCACCCTTAGTGGTATGGAAACTCGACCTGGTAAGGCGTACCCGCTGGGCGCCACATTTGATGGAACCGGCACGAACTTCGCGATCTACTCGTCGGTCGCCACCGCAGTCACGCTGTGCCTGCTCGACGACGATCTCAACGAAATGCGCATCCCTATGACCGAGGTGGACGCCTACGTGTGGCACGTGTACGTGCCGCAGGTGCGCGCGGGCCACCGCTACGGCTACCGCATCGACGGGCCGTGGGATCCGGCTAACGGCCTGCGCTGCGACTCCTCCAAGCTTCTCCTCGACCCCTACGCCAAGGCCATCGAGGGACAGCTCAAGGATTCTCTCGACCTTCTCTCCTACCAACCAGACGACCCCCTCAGTCTCAAGGGCGGAGACTCCGCCAAGGCAACCATGCACTCCGTCGTCGTCAACCCCTTCTTCGACTGGGAGGGCGACCGCAGCCCGGGGCACGACTACTCGGAGTCGATCATCTACGAGGCGCACGTCAAGGGCATGACGATGCGCCACCCCGACGTCCCCGAGGAGCTGCGCGGCACCTACGCCGGCATGGCGCACCCGGCGATCATCGAGCACCTCACGAAGCTCGGCGTCACCACCGTGGAGCTCATGCCGATCCACCAGTTCACCAACGACACGACGCTGCAGGCCAAGGGCCTGTCGAACTACTGGGGATACAACACGATCGGCTACTTCGCGCCGCATAACGCCTACGCGGCCACGCAGGAACCCGGCGCTCAGGTGTCCGAGTTCAAGGCGATGGTCAAGGCCCTGCACGCCGCCAACATCGAGGTCATCCTCGACGTGGTGTACAACCACACGGCCGAGGGCAACCACATGGGCCCCACCCTGTCCTTCCGAGGCATCGATAACCCGTCGTACTACCGCCTGGTGGACGGGGATCGTAAGCATTACTTCGACACGACGGGCACGGGTAACTCCCTGCTCATGAGCTCCCCGCAGGTCCTCCAGCTCATCATGGACTCGCTGCGCTACTGGGTGACAGAGATGCACGTGGATGGCTTCCGCTTTGACCTCGCCTCCACGCTGGCCCGTCAGTTCGCCGAGGTCGACCGGCTCTCCGCTTTCTTCGACCTGATTCACCAGGACCCGGTCGTCTCGCAGGTCAAGCTGATCGCCGAGCCGTGGGACGTGGGCGCCGACGGCTACCAGGTTGGCGGCTTCCCGCCCCTGTGGTCGGAGTGGAACGGCAGGTATCGCGACACGGTCCGCGACTTCTGGCGTGGAGAGTTCTCCTCGCTGCCAGACTTCGCCTCCCGCCTGGCCGGCTCCTCGGACCTGTACGGGACGACGGGCCGCAAGCCCATGGCGTCGATCAACTTCGTCATCGCGCACGACGGATTCACGCTGCGCGACCTCGTGTCCTACAACGAGAAACACAACGAGGCCAACGGCGAGGGGGGCGCGGACGGGGCGAACGATAACCGCTCGTGGAACTGCGGCGCCGAGGGCGACACGGACGACGAGGAGATCATCGAGCTGCGCTACCGCCAGCAGCGCAACTTCCTGACGACCCTCATGTTCTCCCAGGGTGTGCCGATGATCGCCCACGGTGACGAGATGGGCCGGACCCAGCGCGGTAACAACAACGTCTACTGCCAGGACAACGAGCTGTCGTGGATCGACTGGGATCTGGACGAGCACGACCACGAGCTCCTCCAGTTCACGCGCCACCTCATCCACCTGCGCCGCGATCACCCGGTCATGCGTCGGCGCCGCTTCCTCGAGGGGCCGGCCAAGCGTGGCGGCGAATCCGAACTGGGCGAAATCGAGTGGTTCACTCCCGCTGGCACGCACATGACGGAGGAGGAATGGAACCAGCCGTGGGCACGCTCGACGATGGTCTTCTACAACGGAGACGCGATCCGAGAGCCCGACGCCGACGGTCGCCCGATCCTGGACGATGATTTCCTCCTGCTGATCAACGCGGCGCCCGAACCCGTCAACTTCACACTTCCGGACGCCAAGTACGGGCAGGTGTGGCACACGGTGGTTGACACTGCGGGCGAGGATGAGGACCGCGACTACCTGTCGGGCGACACCGTCCATGTAGGGCCGCGTACCGCGCTCATCCTGCGTAATCCGCGCGGACTGTAAAACGTGGGGTCATCTCGAGACGTTGCAGGGAACACGTACCCGCTACTTATCGAGATGACCCTGCGCGGCGCGTCTGTAACAAAAGAGAAGGTGACACCCGTACGATCTAAATCGTGAATGAGAACGCGGTGCCCGAGGAGTTCATTCGGGCTCTGCTGTCCCTGCGACAGGCCTCCCACCTGCCGCATATCCTCCTCGAGGAGGTGCCTCCGCCTCGTCGGCTGGCACCTTTTACAGCTGCGCTCGCGATGCGCACGATCGACGAGGACGCAGCTGGACAGCCTCTGTCGACTGGTCGCATGGTCGTGCTGCACGACCCTGTGGGTCAGCTCGGCTGGAACGGAACGTTCCGCGTCGTCAGTCAGATGCGCACCCAGGTGGACTCCATCATGGCCGTCGATCCGATGCTGTCGGAAGGCGTGTGGGGTTGGATGCTTGATTGCCTTGACGGCTCGGGCGCTGGTTTCCATGACATCACGGGCACGGTCACGCGTGAGATGAGCGAGGCATTCGGGGGGCTGGAGCTGCGAGGCTCCTCTCTGTTTGTCGAGGTCCGCGCTTCGTGGACGCCCAACAGTGAGTACCTTGGGGAGCATCTATTCGGGTGGGCGGACGCTATGCGTAAGACGGCTGGCATCATCCCTACCCGTCACCTCGAAGGAGTTTGAGTGCTGGTGAATAATGGCGGCGGCTTGCCGCAGGGCGATACGGATAATCCGGAGCTTATCGCGCAGCCGCGTGGGGGTACCCCCGCCGTCATTGATACCCGCCGGGAGCTCGAGCAGGCCGCGCGTGCGCTCGCCGCGGGATCGAGCCCGATTGCGTTGGACGTGGAGCGCGCGCAGGGGTTTCGTTACGGCGCGGACCCGTATCTGGTGCAGATTCGCCGTGAGGACGTCGGCACTTTTCTGATTGATACACACGCGTTGCCTGATCTGTCGGTGTTGCAGCCGGGGGTTGAGGATGTGTGGCTGCTGCACGATTGTTTGCAGGATTTGCCAAATCTGCGCCAGGTTGGCCTGCATCCCTGCGCTCTCTTCGACACGGAGATCGCCGCCCGCCTCATTGGACTGGAACGTTTCGGCCTGGCGGCCGTCGCCGAGCAGGTGCTTGGCCTGGGTCTGGTGAAGGATCATCAGGCCTCGGATTGGTCGGTGCGTCCTTTGCCGAAGGAGTGGCTACGCTACGCGGCCCTGGACGTGGAGCTGCTGACCGAGCTGTATTACCGCCTGTCCAAGCGCCTGGATCAGATGGGCCGTTGGGAGTGGGCGCAGCAGGAGTTCGCTTACGCGCTCAGCGTCGCCCCGCCGACCGCTAAGCAGGATCGGTGGCGCTCGCTGCCGGGTGCGGGCAAGATTCGTTCGCGCCGAGGCTTGGGGGTCCTCAAGGCACTGTGGGAGACTCGCGAGTCGATCGCCCGTCGCATCGACATGTCGCCGGGGCGCCTGGTGCGTAACGCGGCGCTGGTGCGCGCGGCGTCGAATCCTCCTCGTAATAAGCGCGCCCTCATGTCTATCAACGAGTTCCGCTCCCCCGTCGCACGCCAGTACGAGGATGAGTGGATGCGTGCGCTCGCGTCCGTGGCCTCGATGACGGAGGATGAGCTGCCGCCCAAGCGCAAGCCCGTGCAGCCCGGTTCGATCCCGGAGCCGCGCCAGTGGGCTCGTATTGACGAGGCCTCGGCTGCGCGTCTGGGTATCGTTCGCGGTGCAGTCGCCTCGGTGGCGTCGGGTCTGGGGCTGGCGCCCGAGGTGGTGTTGGCTCCGCAGGTGCAGCGCTACCTCGCGTGGGCTCCGCTGGATCCTTCGCGTCCCTCTGGTGACGAGGTCGAGGAGCGCATGGTGACGCGCGGGGCCAGGGATTGGCAGATCGACCTGACTCTCGATCCGGTCTGCGACGCGCTGGGCGTCTGAGACGTCCGTTCGATCTGGCACCCGCGTGTTGTGCGTGGAGCCTACGAGAAAGCCCCGGAATGCCTGGTCCTGGAGGACCACAGGCACCCGGGGCTGACGTGTGTTAGCGCGCTGAAACCGCATTCACGAGGGCGCGCGCCGAGGCCTCGATGCCGTCCGCGTCGTAGCCGAAGTCCGCGATCATCTGGGCGCGGTCGCCGTGCTCCGGGAAGTTCTGGGGCGCGCCCAGGCAGTGCACCGGCGTTCCAGCTTCCGCGAGGGCGTCGCGCAGGGCCCATCCGAATCCTCCGCGGACGATACCGTCCTCGACGGTCAGAACCGCGTCGTATCCGTCGGCCATGTCCGCAAGATCGGAGGAGATGGGCAGGAGCCAGCAAGGGTCCACGACCGTGACGGCCAGGCCGTCAGCCGCGAGCCGACGCGCGGCCTCGATGGCGTCGGGGGCGCACGCGCCGGTTCCCACGATCAGCAGCTTTGCCGAGGAGCCGGCCCCGGCCTCGTCAAAGAGGACGTCCACTCCCCCGACGCTGCGCAGCGCGGGCATCGGCTCGGGCAGGGGTCCCTTACGGTAGCGCAGGACCGTGGGGGCGTCGTCAACGTCGAGGGCCTGGCGCAGCTGGGCGCGCAGGGTGTCCTCGTCGCGCGGTGCCGCCAGACGCAGCCCCGGGATGAGCGAGCACATCGCGATGTCCCACACGCCGTTGTGGGATGCGCCATCCGCGCCCGTGATGCCGGCGCGGTCGAGGACAACGGTGACGCCCGCCTTGTGCAGCGCCACGTCCATGAGCAGCTGGTCGAAGGCGCGATTCAGGAAGGTCGCGTACAGGGCCACGACGGGGTGCGCGCCCTCGTAAGCCATGCCGGCGGCGGAGGCGATCGCCTCGGCTTCCGCGATGCCCACGTCGATCACGCGACGCGGGTATTCCTCATGCATGGGGCCAAGGCCCACCGGCTGCATCATCGCGGCCGTGATGCCTACGATGTCGGTGCGCTTCGAGGCCTGGGCGCAAATTTCGTCGGCGAAGACGCCGGTCCAGCCGAAGCGTTCAGGGGCCACGGGCAGGCCGGTCTCCGGGTGGATTGGGCCGACGGCGTGGAAGCGGTCCGCGATGTCCTTTTCGGCGGGCTTGTAGCCGCGGCCCTTCTCGGTGATCATGTGGACGATCACCGGCTCTTCGAGGGTGCGGGCGCGCCGGAAGGCCGTCTCGACGGCGGCGATGTCGTGGCCGTTGACGGGACCGATGTACTTGAGCCCCAGGTCCTCGAACATGACCTGCGGCATGAGCGCGTCCTTGATGCCGGACTTGAGCCCGTGCAGCGCGTCGTAGGCGGCGCGCCCGGGCGTGCCGTGGCTGAGGAGGTGCTGCTTGCCCCAGGCCAGTGCCTTCTCGTAGCCGGCGGAGGTACGCAGCGCGTCGAGGTGATCGGCCAGGCCGCCGATGGTCGGAGCGTAGGAGCGCCCGTTGTCGTTGACGACGATGACGATGCGACGATGTTTCGAGGCGGCGATGTTATTCAAGGCCTCCCACGCCAGCCCACCCGTGAGCGCGCCGTCACCGATGACGCCGACCGTCCACGTGCGTTCCCCGCGCCGGTGCTTCTCGCGCGAGATGCCGTCCACCCAGGCCAGGGAGGCCGAGGCGTGGGAGGACTCCACGACGTCATGCTCGGACTCGGCGCGCGAGGGATAGCCGGACAGACCGCCCGGGCAACGCAGCGAGGAAAAGTCCTGGCGGCCGGTGAGCAGCTTGTGCACGTAGGCCTGGTGGCCCGTGTCGAACACGATTGTGTCCTGGGGAGAGCGGAACACGCGGTGCAGGCCGATCGTCAGCTCGACGACACCCAGGTTGGGCCCCAGGTGCCCGCCCGTGCGCGATACGTTGTCAATCAGAAAGGCGCGAATCTGCGCCGCCAACTGATCCAGCTGTTCCCGCTCGAGGCGACGCAGCTCCCGAGGGGTGGTACAGCGCGACAACAGGTCACGCGTGCTTAGTGCTCCAGACATGACTTCTAGTGTAGATGCCCAGCGTCTCACCTACAGATCAAATTAGGGGTGCATCGGCTTGCGATGTACGCAGGGCCTTGGCACGCGCATTAAGATAGAGGTATTGGTTCGCCATACCGCTCAAGGAGGCACTATGTCCGTCACCGTCGCACCTCACGGCCTGTGGAAGTCCCCGATCACGGGCAACTCGTTCACTGCCCGCTCCGTTACTCTCTCCCAGGTCCGCGTCGACGGTCCGGACACCTACTGGGTGGAGGGGCATCCGCTTGAGGGCGGGCGTGGGACGCTCCTGCGCCGTCGGGGCACCGGTGAGACGGGAGAGGTCTTGCCGCTGATCGACGGTGTGCGCTTGGCTGACGTCGGCACGCGCGTCCACGAGTATGGCGGGAAGGCCTACGCGGTTCACCACGGGGTCATCGTCTTTTCCGACCGCAGCGACGGGCGTGTCTATGCCTTTAACACGTCGGAGCCTCGCCGCGGCGTGCGCCCCCTGACGACCCTGTCCAAGGTCCGCTACGGCGACTTCTGGATCGCCGACGAGCGTGACCTGGTGTACGCGGTCGCCGAGGATCACTCGGGTGAGGGCGAGCCCGTCAACTCGATCGTAGCGATCCCCCTCGACGGCTCGGCGGCGCGCGACGACGCGGCGATCGTCCCGGTCTTTGGCGGCACGGATTTCGCGCAGGCTCCCACGGTCTCCCCGGATGGCACGAAGCTGGCGTGGCTTTCGTGGAACCACCCGAACATGCCGTGGACCTATTCGCAACTGCACGTCGCATCCCTGACCTTCGAGGGCCGCATCGACCGGGAGGTCGTCCTGGTCGACCAGCCGGGCGTGTGCGTCTACGAGCCGCGCTGGACCCTGGACGGGGAGCTCATCCACGTGGATGATTCCTCCGGCTGGGCGAACCTGTACCGCACCCAGGGCTTCACGTGGAGGGACGGTGAGGACCCCAACGAGTGGACGTCGCGCCTGCGCACCCGCGCCCTGCACCCGGGCAAGCGTGCATTCTCGCACCCGCACTGGCACCTCGGCCTGCACTCCTTCGACAACTTCGACAACGACTACCTGGTGTGCTCGTGGGCCGAGGATCAGGTGTGGCACATCGGTACGGTGCGCATTGACAACGGCATGGCCGAGGAGTGGGCGACCGGCTGGTGGCCCATCGGTAACGTTGCCGCCGCGGATGGCCGCGTCGTCTTCCTCGCGGACTCCGCGACGCACACCCCCGCGATCATCGAGGTGTCGCGCGGCAAGACGAAGGTACTGCGTCCCTCGTCCGAGGCCGAGGTCCCCACAGCCCTGGTCTCCACCGCTGAGATGATCTCGTGGAAGACCTCGGACGGCGAGGAGGCGCACGGCTTCTACTACGCGCCCGTGAACCCCGACTATGAGGCCCCCGAGGGCGAGCTTCCCCCGCTCATCGTCAACGTGCACGGCGGACCGACCAGCTCGGTGCGCCCCGGCCTCCAGGTCCCGTTCCAGTACTGGACCAGCCGCGGTTTCGCCGTCCTGGACGTCAACTACCGAGGCTCGACATCCTTTGGCCGTGCCTACCGCGAGCGTCTGAACGGCAACTGGGGCGTCATGGACGTGCAGGACTGCGTCGACGGTGCCCGGTACCTCATCGATCTGGGCCGCGTCGACCCGACGCGCGTCGCGATTCGCGGCCGTTCCTCAGGTGGCTTCGCGGTGCTCAATGCGCTCGCTTCCTCTGAGGTGTTCACGGCGGGTGCTTCGTTCTTCGGTATCGCGGACCTGGCGAAGCTGTCCGCGACGACTCACAAGTTCGAGTCGCACTACGACCGCATCCTGTTGGGCACCGACGACATGTCGGATCCGGTGTGGGCTGATCGCTCGCCGATTAACCGCGTCGCGCACATCAAGGCTCCGCTGCTACTCCTGCAGGGAACCGATGACGCGGTCGTGCCCCCCGAGCAGGCCGAGGAGATGTACGAGGCGTTGCGCCAGGCCGGCAACGCTGTCGCCCTCAAGCTCTACGAGGGTGAGGGCCACGGCTTCCGTTCGGCTCAGAACATCAAGGACGCCTTGCTCTCGGAGCTGTCCTTCTACCGCACCGTGTGGGGCATCGCCACCGATACCCCCATTCACGTGGAGATCGCGAACCTGTGAGTCCCACCGATCAGTCCCCGCGGTCCGAGCGCTCGGCTGCGGGGACGCGCGTTCGCGTCGGCCACACGGTCGCCTCCCATCGTTCCCTGCTCGGCGTCGCCGCCGCACTCGTTGGCGCTATCGTCGGCGCTGCGGCGGTGCTCTTTAACCTGGCGATCCGCGCGTGGACGTGGGTGTCGACGGGCTTCGAGGAGTACACGACGCACATTGGGGCCTCGCATGGGCTGTGGGGGTGGGCGCCGTGGCTGTTCCTGCTCCTCTCTCCCGCCGTCGCGGGCCTCCTGTACGGTCCGCTCATCCAGCGCTTCGCGCCCTCGGCAAAGGGACATGGCATTCCCGAGGTCATGCTCGCGGTGCGCCGCAAAGGCGGGCGCATCCCGGGGCGCGTCGCGGTCGTGAAGATCCTGGCCTCGGCCCTGACGATCGGCTCGGGCGGGTCGGCCGGACGCGAGGGACCGATCGTCCAGGTGGGGGCCTCCCTGGGCTCCACCATCGCCTCGTGGCTGCACATGCCCGTCTCCCGCGTCGTCCTATTGGCCTCGTGCGGGTCCGCGGCGGGCATCGCGGCGACTTTCCATGCGCCGCTCGCGGGCGCTGTCTTCGCCCTCGAGGTCATCCTCGTGGAGTTCACGGCCGAGACCTTCGGCTTCGTCGTGCTCTCCGCCGTGACATCCTCGATCGTGGCGCGCCTCCTGCAGGGAGACGAGATGGTCGTGCGCGTCGCCGACAACCTGACCTTCGCGTCGATGTCGGACATGTGGTGGGTGGCCCTCCTCGGCCTCGTCGCCGGGCTGTGCGGCCTCGGCTTTTCGAAGCTCCTCTACGCCTCCGAGGACGCGATCGACTGGGTGTGGGCGCGCACGCGCCTGCCCGAGTGGGCGCGCCCGGGCGTCCTCGGCCTCGTCCTCGGCGGGGGCCTCGTCGCGTTCCCCTACATGTTCGGGTCGGGTTATCCGCTGGAGGAGCAGGCCATCGCGGGTAGCTACTCGATCGCATTCCTCCTCGCCCTGATGGTGGGGCGCGCCGTATTCACGTCCTTCACGATCGGCATGGGTGGCTCGGGCGGAGTCTTCGCGCCTACGCTGTTCATCGGCGCGATGGCGGGCGCCGCATTCGGAGACGTGGTCTCTCCCCTGTCCGATTCCCCCGTCGGCGTGTTCGCGGTGGTCGGCATGGGGGCGGCCTTCGCGGGTGCGGCCCGCGCGCCGATGACCGCGGTGCTCATCATCGTGGAGATGACCGGACAGTTCTCGCTGATCCTGCCCATGATGTTGGCGGTCGTCATCGCCACGGGCGCGTCGCGTTTCCTGACCCGAGCGACGATCTACACGGAGAAGCTGCGCCGCCGCGGCGACGTGCTCGACGACCCGGTCGAGGGCACGCTGCTCGGGACGCGTGCGGCGTCCGAGTGGATGATGGAGGCTCCCGAGACTTTGCCCTGCACGACCAGCGCCGCGTCTGCAATCTCCGCCCTGCGCCGCACGAAGGAGACGGTCCTGCCCGTCGTGAACGAGGACCGGCGCTTCGTCGGTCTCGTGTCCTCGCTGCGCCTCGCTGAGCTCACGCAGGAGGACGGCTCGCTCGACGCTCCCCTGTCGGATTTGCCTCTCATCGACGAGGCCGTGGCTGCCTCCGCTCCCCCGTCCGAGGTTCTCGGGGCGCTTCGTTCCAGCGGCTTGCAGGCCCTGCCCGTGCTGGACGAGGAGCGCCACGTGGTGGGTTGGGTCTCCGAGCGTAATCTGGTGGATCGCATGTACCGCGACCAGCGCCGCGCGATTGAGGCCCGCGCGCAAACCTCGTGGGGCTCGCGCATGCAGGAGCGCAGGAGGACACGCTAGCGGCTCAGGACCGAGACCATTTCCACGTGGTGAGTGTGCGAGAAGAGGTCCCACGCCTGCAGTGATTCGAGCTCGTATCCGGCCTCGGTGAGGGTTCGCAGGTCGCGTGCGCCCGCTGCCGGGTCGCAGGACACAAGGACGACGCGAGGGGCACCCGTGGCCGCAATAGCCTCGCACACCCCCGCACCCGCGCCGGCGCGCGGCGGGTCCGCCACGACGACGTCCGGCACGGCACCCAGCTGGCCCGACAGGTCGACGACTCCCTCACGATCAACGTTTCCGGCGAACGCATCCACCCAATCGAAGGCTGCGAGGTTCTCGCCCGCATCACGCACGGCACCCTCGTCGCCCTCGAGGGTCACGACGCGCCCCGACTCTCCGACGGCGCGCGCGAGCGGCACGGAGAATAGGCCAGCCCCCGAGTACAGCTCCATGACCGCGCGCCCAGCCCCGGCCTCGTCGGGACCAAAAGCCGCAGTCAGCACCGCGTTCGCGAGCACCTCGGCGCCACGCACGTGTGTCTGCCAGAAACCCGAGGGGCGCACGTAGTACGACTCGACGCCAGAGCCCACCGGCACGTTCCAGCGCACAACGTCGGCGTCGATACGCACGCCGTCGGCAGCGTACGTGTCCTCGCCGATCAGGACGACGGGCTCACCGCCAGAGGGGGCCACCGCGCGCACGCGGTCCCCCGGCTTCCACAGGCGACGCCACGGCGTGTCCTCGTCGAACAGTCCGAGCTCACGGATCGCGGGCACGGCCAGCGGCATGTCATCGAGCGCGATCACGCGGCGACCGCGGAACTCGTGCATCCCGGCGCGCCCGGCCTCGTCAATGACGACGTCGATGCGCGAGCGGCGGCCGGTCAGTGCGTCGCGCGGATCCTCATCTCCCGGCGCGGGAGCGACACGCACTCCCCCGAGGGCGTCCACGGCCTCGGCCAGGGCTTCGCCGCCCACGCGGCGCAGCTGCCCGGCGATCACGCGGGACTTCCACTCTCGCTGCGCGGCGGGCGTCAGGTGAGCGAGCTCGCCGCCGCCGACACCGCCGGGACCCGCCTGGGGCCAGACGGAGTCGACGCGATCGGCCGAGGGGGACAGGACCTCAACGGCATCGGCCCATGCGAGCTTCTTCTGGACCGCGGTCACGCGCGCGCGGACGAGCTCGCCCGGCGCCGCGTGGCGCACGAAGACAACGCGCCCGCTCTCGTCGCGGGCGACACACGCCCCACCGTGGGCTGGCTCGCCGACGGTCAGCTCGAGCATGTCACCGATACCATCGCGCGGCTGGGAGGCAGCGGGACGACGGCGCTGGGTCGGGCGGCGGCGGGCAGGACGGGGGCTCATGAGGTCTCCGCGGAGGTGTTCTCGGCCCGCGCATCGCCGGGTTCGTTAGTACGGACGGTCGTCTCGGACGAGGCCGGGGCTGCCACGCGTAAGAACGGATCGTTGACGCGCTGGCGACCTTCGACGACGTCGTCCTCGCCCAGCTGCCAGGGCACGATCGTGATGACGACGCCGGGCACACCGAGCAGAGCGGCACGCAGACGCAGGGCAGACTGGTTGTGGACGAAATTCTCCCACCAGTGGGTGACGAGGAACTGCGGCATGTAAATTACAAGCATCTCCGTGGGCGCCGAGCGGCGTCGGCTGCGCACGTACTGCAGGATCACGGAGGAGATGTCACGGTAGGGGGCAGACAGCAGGGTGAGAGGCACCGGAACGCCCGACGCCCTCCACTGGAGCAGGATCTTGTTTTCTTCCTCGTCGTCGGCCACGACCGAGACGAGCTCGATGGAGGTTGGCGAGGAGACACGGGCGGCCGCGATCGCGCGCATCGCGGCACGCGAGAGCGAGGACACCAAGACGAGGGCGCGCACGCGGGTCGGCAGCGCGCGCCGAGCGTGCCAGTCGTCGACACGCAGCTGCTCGCGGGTTGTCTCGTAGTGGCGGTGAATCGAGATCTGGAGGCCGAATGCGACCGCGATCATGAGCAGCGTGATCCACGCGCCGTGCGTGAGCTTGGTGGCCAGCACGATGAGAAGGACAGCGCCGGTCATCATGAAGCCGACGATGTTGACGGCGCGCGAGCGCAGCACCGCCATACGTTCCTGGCCGGACTGACGGGTGCGCAGCTGCCTGTTCCAGTGCTTAATCATGCCCAGCTGCGAGAGCGTGAAGGAGATGAAGACGCCCACGACGTACAGCTGGATGAGTCGGGTGGTCTCGGCATGGAATCCGACGATCAGCGCGATGGCGGCGAGCGTGAGGACCACGATGCCGTTGGAGTAGGAGAGGCGGTCGCCGCGACGCACCATCTGGTGGGGCAAGAAGGAGTCGCGCGAGAGGACCGAGGCCAGGGTCGGGAAGCCGTTGAAGGCGGTGTTTCCGGCCAGAACCAGGATGAATCCCGTGACGACCGTAATAAGGATGAACAGGATGGATCCGTGCCCGAAGACGGCCGAGGCGATCTGCGAGATCGCGGGATCGACCGCCACCTTGTGGCCGATGGGAACACCGTCAACGGCCAGCTGCGCAGCAGGGTCCTCCACGATCTTGACGCCCGTGGCGCGCGCGAGGAAGAGGATCGAGACCATCATGGCGGCGGCGATCCCGCCCAGCATGGCCAGGGTCGTCGCGGCGTTGCGTGACTTGGGTCGGCGGAACATCGGGACGCCGTTTGAGATGGCCTCGACGCCCGTGAGGGCGGCGCAGCCCGAGGAGAAGGCACGCATGAGCAGGAAAGCACCCGCCAGCCCCGCCAGCCCGTCCGCGTGCCCGGGGGCGGCGACGAGGTCATAGGCGGCCGTCGGCGCGGAGCCAAGGTGTCCCGTCGCGAGCTTCGCGAAGCCAACGACGACCATCAGGCCGATAGAGAACATGTAGACGTACGTAGGTACCGCAAAGGCACTGCCGGCCTCGCGCGTGCCGCGCAGGTTGAGCGTCGCCAGGATGACGACGAGGCCCACGGCGATCGGCACCTCGTAGCCCGCCAGCGCGGGCACGGCGGTCGTGATGTAGCTGGCGCCCGAGGAGATGGACACGGCGACGGTCAAGATGTAGTCGACCAACAGGGCCGAGGCCACAAGGAGCCCCCAGGAACGGCCGAGATTCTTCGTCACGACCTCATAGTCACCGCCACCCGAGGGGTATGCGTGGACGGTCTGGCGGTAGGAGGCGACCACGACGGCCAGCACGAGTGCCACGACAACGCCCACCCAGATGGACTGCATGGCGGCCATTGTGCCAGCGAGCGCCAGCGTCAGGAGGACCTCGTCGGGTGCGTAGGCGACCGACGACAGCGCGTCCGAGGCAAAAATCGGAAGGGCGATGCGTTTGGGAAGAAGCTGGTGGCCCATCGCGTCCGATCGCATCGGGCGTCCGATGAGCACGCGCTTCGCGTAGGCCAACAAGTTCGTCACAAATAGTAAGCGTAGTCCACCGCGCCCACGTTGGGGCACAGAGCAAGACCACGCGTGGATATTCAGCCCCGAGAGGGGTACTTTGGTACTCGTGCACTTTGTGATCATGGGTTGCGGGCGCGTCGGCGCCCGTCTGGCATCAACGCTCGACGCGGCGGGTCATTCCGTGGCCATTATTGACCAGGATTCCAAGGCCTTTTCGCGCCTGTCCCCCGATTTTTCCGGCCGCAGGGTCACGGGGGTCGGCATGGACAGGGCCTGCCTGCGTCAAGCCAACATCAAAGACGCGTACGCCTTCGCGGCGGTGTCCTCGGGTGATAACTCGAACATCATTGCCGCGCGCGTCGCACGTGAGGTTTTTCACGTCGAACACGTGGTGGCCCGCATCTACGACCCCACGCGGGCCTACCTGTACGAGCGCCTGGGCATCCCCACGGTTGCGTCCGTGCAGCGAACGACGGAGTCCGTCCTGCGCCGGATGCTCCCGCCCGACGCCTCGCTCATCTGGTCTCATCCCACTGGCTCGGTCGGCCTCGTCAATGCGACCCCTTCTCCCGACTGGTATGGCTTGACTTTCCGACTGATCGAGGAGCTGACCGGGAGTCGTATCGTCTTCACGTCTCGCCTGGGCACGATTCGCACGGCCGAACCAGACTTCGTCGTCCAAGAGCACGACCAACTGTATTTCGCGATCAACGGGACGGACTCGGTGCCGCTGCGTGATCAGCTATCGAACCCGCCCAAGATGGAGGACTGAGCATGAAGATCGTCATCGCGGGAGCGGGGTCGGTGGGACGTAGCGTCGCTCTGGAACTGCTGGCCCACGGCCACGACATCACCCTCATCGACAAGCTGCCCGAGAAGCTGCGCATCGCCACGGTGGCGGACGCGGACTGGGTGCTGGCGGATGCCTGTTCGCCGGACGCACTGCGCGACGCCGGCGTGGAGGACGCGGACGTCGTGGTGGCCGCGACGGGCGACGACAAGGCGAACCTGGTCATTTCCCTGCTGTCCAAGACGGAGTTCGCGGTTCCGCGCGTGGTCGCGCGCCTGAACAATCCCAAGAACGAATGGCTCTTCGATCAGGCGTGGGGCGTGGATGTTTCGGTGTCGACCCCGCGTATCATGACGGCCCTGGTCGAGGAAGCCGTCTCGGTGGGTATTCCCGTGCGCCTGTTTTCGTTCAACACAGCGGCCGTGTCCATGCACGCGCTCATTTTGCCCGAGGATTCTCCCGTGGTCGGCAAGCGCGTGCTGTCCCTGGAACTGCCCGCGCACTCCGTCCTGGCGGCGCTGCTACGCGACGGGCGTCCGCTCACTCCTGACGCGGATGACGTGTTCGAGGCCTCGGATGAGTTGCTGCTGCTCGTGCCGGACGCGGATGCGGCGGCTCTCGATCAACTGCGCGAAACGGTGGCGTCTGCGTCCGCGCTCGAGTCCGAAGAAGACGACGAGTAGTCGCGCAGGCCCCACCACGTCGCCCAGGCACCAAGCGCGAAGAGCGGGAGCCCCAGGGCGAGCTTGGCGACGCCGAGGGCTGCGACGGCCCCGGCTGCCCACAGGGGCGCCTGGACTGCGACGCGCAGCCCGAACAGTGCCGCCCACATCCAGGTGAGCATGGTGCAGCGCCGGCGCAGGGGACGCAAGGACGGGTCACGGCCCCAGTCTTTGGGCAGGCCGGTGAGCATCGCGTAGAAGAAGCCGACCAGACTACGGCGCGCGAGAGCCGAGAGGGCGAAAGCAGCCGCCATTGCGACGTTTGTGGCGATGCCCCACGCGAAGTAGTTTTCGCCCCGACCGGTCGCGGCCGCGAAGACCACGCCCACGGCGACGCCGAGCAGGCCTGACAGGGCCTGTGCGACGCTCTGGCGCTGGATCAGACGAATGATGCAGGCGATCAGCGCGACGGCGGAGGCTGCGACGAGTGTCGGGACCAGGGCGTGCGTGGCGACGTACACAATAACGAACACCAAGCCTGGAGCGCTGGTCTCGATGACGCCGCGCGTGCCACCCAGGGCCTGAGACCACGAGAACTCCTGTGAGGTCGCCTGGTTCATCCAGCGGGGCGCGGGCATCAGCCCTCCCCCGCGATGACGCGGTAGAGCGGGTTGATGATGACCAGGCGTTCCCCGACGCGGCCGACGGTCCCCTCGACTTCGAGGCGCTGGCCCACACTCAATCCCGGAATAGACGCGCGTCCCGGCCAGCGCAGCTCGAGCGTGTCGGTCCCGTCGTAGAGCGTGGCCACGAGGACGCGCTGAGCGCCCTCTTCGGGCGGGTAGGTCATGCCCAGGAGGGTGCCGAAGACCAGCGCATGGCTGCGATCCGTCACGTCGCGAATGGGGGTAACACCGCGCGCGGCACGCGCCGAGTCCTCGTCGAGGGCAGCGTCCAGGGAGCGAGCGTCTTTGTCGAGGCCGAGCGCAGCGCCGACCCGAGAGATCCACGAGGCCATCTCAGGACCCCTGCGCACCCGCGGGCAGGTGGACGGGCAGGAGCTCCAGTCGGGTCCTCGGGTGATCGTCGCGGTGAACGACGATGCGGTCGATGACCTTTTCGATCTCGATGCCGGACTCTGCGTCGGCGGCCGCGGGGCCGATGATGTCGATGCGGGCGAACCAGCGGTCGCCCTCGCGGCCAATGATGCGCATGCGCGAGGTTGCGGCGCGCCCATCGGGCATCTTCATCGGCATGTCGACCAGTAGTTCATGGCCGTAGCGGGTGCGAATGTCAGCGACGTTCGCCCCCTGGCTCGTGAAGCCGGCGCGGATCTCCTCGCGCAGTTCGTCCCATACTCCGCCGGAGCGAGGGGCGGCTGCGACGCTCATCTGGATACCCGAGTCTCCGAGCACGACGAGGATTTGGAGGACGGTGGTGCCGTCGTCGGCGACCTGGGTGCGCAGCTGCATACCCGGGCGGGCCGGGAACAGGATGGAACCCATGTCGACGTAACCCTCGGAGGTGTCCACGTCCTTGTAGTTACGAGGGCCGGGCTCACTCCAGATCTCGGCGTCCTCGTCGCTCAGGCGAGGCAGGGCCTCAACCTCGTCGATCGTCTCGACGTGTGTCTTCTTCTTGCGTCCGAACATCCCTCTACCTTACATCGCGCACTCGGTGCACACGGGATTGCCGTTGGAATCCACGTGGTCGAGCTGCGAGGCATGGTGGACGAGGAAGCACTCCGAGCAGGTGAACTCGTCGTCCTGGCGCGGTACGACGTGGACGGTCAGCTCTTCCTTGGACAGGTCGGCGCCGGGAAGCTCAAAGTTCTCGGCGGCTTCGTTTTCGTCTTCTTCGATCTCGGCTGAGCCGGCATCGTTGCGACGGGACTTCAGCTCCTCAATCGAGTCCTCAGAGACCTCGTCCTCGTTCTTACGCGGCGCGTCGTAATCGGTTGCCATGGTATTCCCCTTTCGCCCTCGTACGGTTTGGTACGAGTGGTCTATGCGCAGGGAGGATAACATTTGTTGAACGAATGTGCCATTGTATGTGTGACACGCGCGTTGTTGCGCGACATTCCGGGGATAATTTGAGACGATTCGACAGTGACGTATGAGGAGGAAGCGATGATTGAGCTCGAATTGCTCGGGACCAGCTCCGATGGCGAGTCCCTGGTGCTTACCGACGCCCAGGGCGAACGCTATTCGGTGTTGATCTCGGACGAGCTCCGCGGTGCCACGCGCCGTGATCGCCCGAAGATGGACATTGCCCCTTCGCGGCCCACGCTCGCTCCTCGTGACATTCAGGCCCTCTTGCGCGCGGGCGCGACCCCGGAGGAGATCGCCACGAAGCACGGCATGGACGTTGCGGCGGTCGAACGTTTCGAGGCTCCCGTGCAGGCCGAGAAGGATTACGCGCTCTCGCGCGCACGTGCAGTTCGTATTGGTGAGGGCGGCCCGACGATGGGCGACCTGGTCCTGGATCGCTTGGCGGCCCGCGGTGTCGAACCGTCCTCCCTCGATTGGTCTGCGACGCGCGAGGCCGGGGAACCTTGGCAGATTATCGTCACCTTCGTGCAGGGCGCGGCCGAGCACGCCGCCCACTGGTATCTGTCGAACTCGGGCACGCTGGAGGCCATCGACCAGGAGGCGCAGTGGCTGACCGAGCAGGTCTCCTCCTCCCCCGCGTCCTCGATTTTCTCCCCGATGGCCCGCCCCGCCCCCGCTCCTGATCCCGACGAGGAGGACCTGCGTACCCGCGAGGCCCTGGTCGATCAGCTCAACGCCGCGCGCGGCAAGCGTCAGAAGGTCGAGGTGGACCTGGGCGACGAGGTGGACGAGGAAGCCGAGTACCTGGCGGCCATTGCCGGCGACGAGCCCGATGAGCCTGCCGAGAACGAGCCCGAGCCCTCGACCGGCCCGATTTCCGCACGTATTTATTCCCTGGCCTCGGCGCGGACCAAGGTTGAGCCGGGCACCGACGAGGATGCTCCCGCCTCGGGCGCGCTCGTGCTGCCCACCCGCCGCCAGGTCACCGGCGCCATCCCCGTGGGCGTGAGGTCGACGCGCGACGGCGCCCAGACCTCGTCCCATGCGCTGCCGTGGCTTTCCGACTCCGCGCCCGACGCCGAGGCCTCGGCCAACTCTGACGAGCACCGCACCCCCGCGCTGCCCATGAGGACTGTGTCCGCCGGAGGCGATCAGGCAGGCGCCGATGCTGCGTCTACGACAACCGGGGGGCTGCCCGCGGTCACCGGCGGAGTACCTGCCGTCACCGGAGGCGTTGCGACGACGACGGGGGCCGTGCCCACCGCGACCGGCTCTGTGCCCGCGCAGGGGCCCTCGGCCTCGCGCCTAGCGCGCAACTCGAGCTCGAAGAAGGGCCGACGCTCGGTACCCAGCTGGGATGAAATTGTCTTCGGCTCCAAGCCGTGAAAGTGCGAGCGCCCCTGACAGGCAGGGGCGCTCGATCATTGTTAGGCCAGTGTGATGACGGGGATGCGCATCTCCGTGGGCGTGACCGAGCCGTGAATACCCGGCATTGCGATGGCCGACGCGCTCTGCGTGCGCGAGTCGACGACGCCCGCCCGTCCTCGCGACAGGACCAGCAGGTCTCCGATGATCGCCGTGCCGTCGCCCGGGCCGATCAGGGCGGGCATCTGGTCACGCGTGAGCACCCAGGCGCTCTCCCCCAGCGTCTCGCGCCAGCGTGCGGCGACCTCCTCGGCCCTGCCCTCCTGGGCGTGCACGTGCGCCGCGCGGGTCTCGCCGGCCACGATGCGCACGCCGTCGCGCAGGGCGGGCGTGGAGGCCACGTCGACGATCGCCGCGGGGTCGACATTGATCATGCCATGATCGGCCGTCAGAACCGCGCGCACCCCCCGCGGCAGGCCACGCAGGAGCATCGACAGGCCCGCGTCAAACTGCTCGATCTGCCCGATCCACGCATCCGATGCCACGCCGTGCGAGTGACCGCAGTGGTCGATCTCCGACCAGTAGAGGTAGACGACGGGCGTGCCCACGCGCAGCTCCCGCAGGGCGGCGTTCACGCGCTGCTCGAGGGTATCGGCGGGCACGTGGCGCGCGCCGCGCAGGGCGGCTCCCGTCAGGCCAGAGCCGGCAAAGCGCGCGGGAGAGACGACGGCAGATCCCACGCCATCGGCGGCCAGTCGCTCGAAGAACGTGGGAACCGGCTGCCACTCGGTGGGCGCGGGGCCACCCTCCATGGCCAGTAGGTTCATGACGCCACTGCCATAGGCGACGGAGAAGCCCACCATGTTCGTCGCGCCCGGGCGAGCACCCGTCCCGAACGCCGTAATAGCCGCCGACGTCGTCGACGGCACGATCGTGTGGATCGATCGAATGTCGGAGCGCAGACGTCGCAGCGTCGGCGTGTGGCCCATGTGATCCATCATGAGCTCGTAGCCAAAGCCGTCCACGAGGATGAGCAGCACCTGGCGCGCCCCGGCCTCGACCCCCAGCGACGACGCGGCCTGCTGGCAGGCCCCGGGCAGCGACGGGTCGATGGCGGCAAGGGCGGCGGGAATGATGTCCGTGATGCACGGGTCGCCCGCACCCGGCAGGTCGGCGCCCTCCATGTCCAGTGTTAGCACGCGTTCACTCACCGCGGGTCTCCATCAGCGTCGCCAGGTGATCGACGAACTCCGCGGCCTCTTCCAGGGCGTCCTGTCCGTCCACGGTCGCCGAGACGCGGAACGTCATGTCATCGGGGAACGACGAACCCGTGAAGCCGTGGTCGGCCATGCAAGTCGGGTCGTCACATCGGGCGGGTTCGAGCTCGAGGCGGCGCGCACCCTTGAGGTCCAGCGCGATCGTCATCTCGGACAGGCCGGTGGCGTTCTCGGGATCGGTGTAGACCTCCATCGTCGAATAGCCGGCGATGTCAGCCACGCGGTGAACGGCGGTCGCGATCGTCGCCGAGCCGCCACCCATCTCATCGACGTGCAGCTGGACGATTGCCCGCTCGGTCAGGGACGCGACGGTGAGGTGACGGAACACGGAGCCCCGGTCGAATCCCGTGTCCACCTGACACAGTGTCGCGAGCGGGTCTGCCGCGCCCAGCGCCCGGCGCAGCGCGCGCTCCACGGCCTTGGGGTAAAAGCCGCTTCGTTCAATGCGGGTCCATGTATCCATCCCACAATTGTGCCCCGAAGCGGCGTGCCAGTCGAAATGAGCGCGCTGCCGCGCAATAATTGCGCGTATGGCTAAGAAGGACCCGGTCGTCGACATTCCCGAGAAGGACGAGAACATCTCCGAGATCGACGTATCCGCCGAGATGCGTGGGTCCTTCTTGGAGTACGCGGTCTCCGTCATCTACGCCCGCGCACTGCCCGACGCGCGCGACGGCCTCAAGCCCGTGCAGCGCCGCATCCTGTTCCAGATGGATCAAATGGGGCTGCGCCCCGACAAGGGTCACGTGAAGTCCCAGCGCGTCGTCGGCGAGGTCATGGGTAAGCTCCACCCGCATGGTGATTCCGCGATTTACGAGGCCTTGGTGCGCCTCGCTCAGCCCTTTAATCTGCGGGTCCCCCTGGTCGATGGTCACGGTAACTTCGGTTCTCTGGATGATGGCCCGGCTGCCGCTCGTTACACGGAGGCGCGCATGGCGCCCGCCGCGCTGGACCTGGTGACGGGTTTGGACGAGGACACGGTGGACTTCGTCCCCAACTACGATAACCAGTTCATGCAGCCGGACGTGCTTCCGGCCGCTTTCCCGCAGCTGCTCGTCAACGGTGCCTCGGGTATTGCGGTGGGCATGGCGACGAACATCGCGCCGCACAACCTCGCCGAGACGATCGCGGGGGCCATTCACCTGCTCGATAACCCGTCGGCCACCGTCGCCGACCTGATGCGTTACATTCCCGGTCCCGACCTGCCCGAGGGTGGCGCCATCGTCGGGCTCGAGGGCATCAAGGAGGCCTACGAGACGGGTCGAGGCGCGTTCAAGACCCGCGCGAAGGTCCAGATCGAGCGCGTGACCGCCCGCAAGATGGGCATCATCGTCACGCAGCTTCCCTACATGGTCGGCCCGGAAAAGGTCATCGAAAAGATCAAGGAGAACGCGAACGCGGGACGCCTGAAGGGCATCTCCTCGGTTCAGAACCTCACCGACCGTATCCACGGCCTGCGCCTGGTCATCGAGGTGAAGAACGGCTTTAATCCTGAGGCCGTGCTTCAGCAGCTCTACCAGCGCACGCCGCTGGAAGATTCCTTCTCGATCAACGCTGTGGCGCTCGTGGGCGGTCAGCCGCGCACGCTGGGCCTGAAGGAGATGCTCCAGGTGTTCCTGGATCACCGCGTGGACGTCACGACGCGTCGCAGCCGCTTCCGCCTGAAAAAGTACGAGGATCGCCTGCACCTGGTCGAGGGCCTGCTCATCGCGATCCTGGACATCGACGACGTCATCGCGATCATTCGTTCCTCCGACGACGCGGAGATCGCGCGCGAGCGCCTCATGACGGCCTTCGATCTGTCCGAGGCGCAGGCCAACTACATCCTCGAGCTGCGTCTGCGTCGCCTCACGAAGTTCTCACGCATCGAGCTGGAGAGCGAACGCGACGAGCTGATGGCCAAGATTGCGTCGCTGCGCGACATTTTGGAGGATCCCGAGCTACTGCGCGCTCTGGTGAAGAAGGAGCTGCGCGAGGTCTCGGATCGCCTGGGCACGCCGCGTCGCACGCTGCTGCTGGCCTCGACGGGCAAGCCCGTGGGCGCCGCGGCCGCGGCCGCCGACGATGCCGCACTGGCGGCCCTGCCGTCGGTGTCGCGTTCCGGTAAGGGCCTGGAGCTACAGATCCCGGATGACCCGTGCGTCGTGGTCCTGTCTGCCTCCGGTGCGCTTGCCCGCGTCGAGGGCGGGGATCCGCTCGTGCCGGGTCCGCGCGCGGCTGCGGACGGCTGGCGCACTCAGCTGGCTTCGACCGTGCGCTCCCAGGTGGCCGTGGTGACCGAGGACGGTATCGCGCACCGCATCGACGTCGTGGACCTGCCCGCGCTCCCGCGCTTCGAGACGGGCCTGTCGCTGGCCGGGGCGATGCCCTCGTCGCTGCTCCTGCACACGGACGTTCCCGCCGTCGGCCTGCTCGACCCCGAGGGCGAGGCCGTGATCGCGATGGGCACGGCCCGTGGCACGGTCAAGCGCCTGCGCCCGGACGTGCTCCAGCGCGACGAGTGGGAGGTCATCACCCTGGAAGACGGCGACCGCCTCGTGGGCTTCGACCAGTGCTCGGACGGCGCTGACCTGGTGTTCGTGTCCTCGGATGCGCAGCTGCTGCGCACCCCGGCCGCAAAGGTTCGTCCGCAGGGTCGTACGGCTGGCGGCATGGCGGGCATGAAGCTAAATGCCGGGGCCGAGGCCCTGGGCTTCTGGGTGGTCGAGGCCCCCATCGATACCGTGGTGGTCACCGTGGCGGCGGCGCTCGGCGCGTTGCCGGGCACCGGCCAGACGACCGTGAAGGTCACCCCCTTCGAGTGTTACCCGGCCAAGGGCCGCGGCGGCCAGGGCGTGCGCTGCCAGCGTTTCCTGCGCGGAGAGGACCGCTTGGACGTCGCGTGGGTGGGCACGAAGCCGGCACGTGCCGCGTCCGCGGACGGCTCCCCCGTTGACCTGCCCGCCGAGGACGAGCGCCGCGACGGCTCGGGTGTGCCGATCACGTTTGCGATTGCCTCGATCGGCTGACGCGCCACAAAAATCCATTTTTATTACAGCGACACACTCTGAAGACGGAAAAAACCTGTATAGACATTCGCGAGATACAGTAAAGCACACTCAAACCGCAAAACCTCACATGTCTTCCACATAATTTGCCAACGCAAATCAAACGCTAACTTCTACCATACTTAGAACCCTTCTCTTTCATTCCCTCGTAAAACTCATTACCACATTCCCGCATAAACGAAAGCCAAATTGGGAATGAGCGAACGAACCATGATCCGCCTTGAAGAGTGTAGGAAATCAAGGGAGATCCAATGAGTGCTGCCCAAAACAAAGCCATCGTTTCATTATCACTATAATACTCATCACGGAAACGAACATAAACCGAATTCAAATCACCGTCCCCAGAATCCACCGAATCGGGCGAACGAAGAGAAACCTGAGCTTCATTCACATAAGGAAGCCCTCGATCAAAGAGATACGCTTCATCTTTGACGGAATCAGCATAAGCTCGATCAACACGATACCTTTCAGACATATGTGAACATACCTGAGATGAGATTACAACCTCGCTAAGCTCTGATTCCATTGAACGAGAGAGGTACTCATGTCGAATATGACCATTTAGAAGAGAACAATCTTGTCGCACGCTATTTAATGGAGGCACCCCATCGACACGCGTAGCAGCAAACAAGCGCTCACGAACATCTGAACTGATCTCACCTTTAAACTCATAGCTAACATGCGGAGCCAAAACCTCAACATGCTCACCGCTAATCGAGAACAAACCACCCTCATAAGGACACCCTTTTCTGACATATCCAGCAGGATATTCCCCATTCATGGTAACCGCACTAAAATACCCATCCCCAAGACTATACAATTCACCAGTCCGCCCCTGGCGTGACGTCCCCTTAAGAATGTCATCACGCCGCCCACCAGAAACATGTTCCAGATTAGAACAGCCGCTCAACAGGAAGTTATTAATGCCGTCCGATTCACTATAAACGTACACACCAACCTCCATCGCCTCACTACTAGCAACCTGCCCATGCACCTCTCCATAGACAGACGCATACACTTCCAACGCCCCAGACAAAGTCACATAATTACCAAGACAGCCAACAATCGGCACCCCACCAAGCTTGCAATCATCACTAATATTCACACGAATCACAAGATCGCGCAAACGAGTCGGATTTACAACAATTACCGTTATGGCATCATCATTCTTTGCCGGAGAGCTAACAAAGTTAATATACCTCTGCTGAAAAAAGGGGGAGACAAAATACAGAAACATACACAACAAAGAGATATAGGCAAGTGTTTTGAGAAGAGCACACAGTTTTGACATAACACCGATAATATCAGTAAACCATAAGCACATCTACACAACAAGCAAAACCGTGAAGCTATACTATGAATTATTCATTCAAAACAGACAATCATGAAAATCTAAGAAGCACAACTATCCAGCAATCAATCATTCAGCGCCCGACTTACCTGAGCCTCCTTCGCCAAAACAGCCATCAAGACTTCAACTCAAATCCGCTTGCAGTTGCGTGCATGTAATTCCTCTTGTAGAAACATAGAGAACGGGCTCTTCGCATTTAAGGGTGTAGGAGGTGTTGGAATCCGCCGGAGTGGAGGAGGCAGCGTAGGCGGTAGTTTCGGTGGTTGATGAATCCTTGGGCGATGCCGCGGAGGT
>NZ_JAPWAG010000028.1:0-29619 GCF_041432775.1 Pauljensenia sp. 20925_1_34
GGCATTCCGCGAAAAAGTTCGCCCAACGCGCCTGAAAACAGCGTTTTTCTGCCGTTTTGGGCATGCGGGGCGAACTTTTTCGCGCCCGGCACGGCAACTACGCGAAATCAAAACGTTCAAGGCCATGACGACGCACTCACATTGTCCACGTGAAACCGCCGACACCAATGCTCGCCTCCCCGAGCTGACCAATGAAACCGCCATCACCATTGTGAGCCCTCAACACCCGAAAAACCGACATTTTCCCCGCGCAAAGGTGTCACCGGTTTCAAGCCAGCACTCACTCGGGCCCGCAAAGGTGTCACCGGTTTCATCGCGACGAAGCAGTGCACTAGATACAGCACCAATGCACCAGATAGCACAGCATTGCACTGGCAACTAAGCAGTGCAATGCCTACCCAAGTAGTGCAATGCCCCTGAGCAACAAGCTCGACCACAGAAGAGAGACTCCACACCGCAATTTCGCACGTAATTCGATTGAGCAAAGTTTCAACAAAGTCAGAAAACGTTGCAATTCCAACGATCTGAATTCAATGTTTGAAATAGTCGCAGGGGAATTACGTGCGAAATTGGGTCCGGTCTCAGCAATGCGGCAAGTGAGGTCTGGACGCGACACCTGTGCGGTGGCTGCGGGGCCTGGCAGGGCTATTCACAGCGACCTAGCCCCACTGGTGTGAAGGGCGCCGGAGAGCCCGGAGGGCCAGGCCGGGGGCTGGTGGACAGCGGCAGAGCCTGGCCGGGCTTCGGACGACGCGCCCAGCCATCGATCAGCCACCATGCACCACTGTTGTGGAGGGCGCCGGAGGGACCTGCCGCAGTGCCGGTGGGCGGCGGCGGGGCCTGGCCGAGCACACCAGAACCACAAGCACCACCGGTGTGGAGGGCGCCGGAGGGACCTGCCGCGGTGCCGGTGGGCGGTGGCGGGGCCTGGCCGGGCTATTCACGGCGACCTAGCCCCACTGGTGGGGAGGGCGCCGGAGGGACCGGAGGGCACGGGCGGGCTTCGAGGCGCGGCGCCGAACGAAGTGAGGCCGCCTAGCCTCGCGGGCGGCCGGGCCATCCGGCGCCCGGAACACCCGTGGGGCCACAAGCAACCAAGCAGACAACCCACGCAACGCAAACGCGCGGCAGCCCGAGAGGGCCGCCGCGCGTTCACGCAGTCAGTGGAACACTCAGCGCAGGCGAGAAGCCACCACCTCGGCGACCTGGACTGCGTTCAGGGCAGCGCCCTTGCGCAGGTTGTCGCCGGAGACGACCAGGACAAGGCCACGGTTGCCCTCGACGGCCTGGTCGTGACGGATACGGCCGACGAGGACCTCGTCGCGGCCGGCGGCCTCGAGCGGGGTCGGGACGTCGACGACGCGCACGCCGGGGGCATCGGCCAGCAGCGCACGCGCCTGGTCGGGCGTGATGTCGCCGGCGAACTCGGCGTGGATGGTGAGGGTATGGCCTGTGTAGACGGGGACGCGCACGCAGGTGCCGGACACGGCGAGGTCCGGGGTGTGCAGGATGCGGCGCGACTCGTTGCGGAGCTTCTGCTCCTCGTCGGTTTCCTCGCTTCCGTCGTCGACGATGGAGCCGGCGAGCGGCACGACGTCGAAGGCGATGGGCGCGACGTACACGCCGGGCTCGGGCAGGGTGACGGCGCGGCCGTCGAGGGCCAGGCCCGCGAGGTCCTGCTTGACGCCGACCTCGATCTGGCTGGTCAGCTCGGCGACGCCGGCACGGCCGGAGCCGGAGACGGCCTGGTAGGAGGACACGAAGAGGCGCTTGATGCCGCCGGCGGCCTCAACGAGGGGCTTGAGGACGGGCATCGCGGCCATGGTGGTGCAGTTGGGGTTCGCGATGATGCCCTTGGGGCGGTTGTCGACGTCGTCGGGGTTGACCTCGGAGACGACGAGCGGGACCTCGGGGTCCTTGCGCCACGCGGAGGAGTTGTCGACGACGACCGCGCCGGCGGCCGCGAACTTGGGGGCGTACTCGCGCGAGGCGGTGGCGCCCGCGGAGAACACGGCAATGTCGATGCCGGAGTAGTCGGCCGTCGCCACATCCTCGACGACGATGTCCTGTCCCTTCCAGGGCAGGGTCGTGCCCGCAGAGCGCGCGGACGAGAAGAATCGAATCGTCTCGACCGGGAAGTGCCGCTCCTCCAGCAGGGTGCGCATGACTCGGCCGACCTGGCCGGTGGCGCCGACGACGGCGACATTGAATCCACTCATGGTGTTCTCCTTGTGTTGGTGCGCGCGCCCATACGACGGGGCGAACGCTGGGTGAAATCTATGGGGACGAGGCCGGGGCACACTCTCGGAAGCCCCGGGAGCACCGGACCCGCACTGACAAACGGAGCCGACCCGGGCCTCGTCGATGAACGATCAGCGGCCGGTGCCGCCGTAGACGACGGCCTCGGTTTCGGAGGCGTCGAGGCCGAAGGCGGTATGGACGGCCTTCACGGCGCGGTCGAGGTCCTCGAGGCGGGTGACGACGGAGATGCGGATCTCGGAGGTGGAGATCAGGTCGATGTTGATGCCCGCGTCGGACAGGGCGGAGAAGAGGCGCGCGGAGACGCCGGGGTTGGTGCGCATGCCGACGCCGACGAGGCTGAGCTTGCCGATGTTGGGGTTGTAGCGCAGCTCGTTGAAGCCGATCTCGTCGCGGTGGGCTTCGAGGGCATCGAGGGCCTTCTGCGCGTCGCCTTCGGGCAGGGTGAAGGTGATGTTGGCCTTGGTGGGGTCGGAGATCGGCAGGTTCTGGACGATCATGTCGATGTTGGCGCCGACCTCGGCGACGACGGCGAAGACGCGGGCGGCGACGCCGGGGCTGTTCGGGACGTCGGTGACGGTGATCTTGTCCTGCGAGCGGTCGTGAGCGATGCCGGAGATGACGGGCTTTTCCATGGCGTTTTCCTCTGGGGACTTCAGGGCGGCGTCGGGCACGAGGCCCTTGAGTTCGGGGTTTGCGGGGGCGTCGGAGATCCAGGTGCCGTTCTTTTCGGAGAACGAGGAGCGCACGTGCAGGGGAACCCCGTAGCGGCGGGCGAATTCGACGGCGCGCAGGTGCAGGATTTTGGCGCCGTGCGCGGCCATTTCCAGGGTTTCTTCCTGGGTGAGGGTGCGCAGGCGGTGGGCCTTGGGGACGATGCGCGGGTCGGCGGAGAAGAGGCCGTCGACGTCCGTGTAGATTTCGCACACGTCGGCGTGGAGGGCTGCGGCGAGGGCGACGGCGGTCGTGTCGGAGCCTCCGCGGCCGAGCGTGGTCACGTCGTCGTCCTTGGAGATGCCCTGGAAGCCGGCGACGATGGCGACCTGGCCGTCCTTGACGGCGCGGGCGACACGCTCGGGGACCATGCCGATGATCTGGGCGGCGCCGAAGTGGCTGTCGGTCTTGATGCCCGCCTGGGCGCCCGTGTAGGCGCGGGCTTCGACGCCGAGTTCGTTGACGGCCATCGCCAGCAGGGCCATGGAGATGCGTTCGCCGGCGGACAGGAGGATGTCCATCTCGCGCTCGGGCGGGTTGTCCGTGAGTGCTGCGGCCGAGTCGAGGAGGTCGTCGGTCGTGTCGCCCATGGCCGATACGACGACAATGACGCGGTGTCCCGCGTTGTGCGTGTCCACGATGCGCTGGGCGACGCGCTTCATGGCCTCGGTGTCGGCGACGGAAGAACCGCCGTACTTTTGCACGATCAGTGCCACTGGACCCTCATTTCTATCGGTATATGCAGGTCTGCACGTATTCGGGCGGCACACGCCGCCGTTTCAATCCTACGGCGCTCGTGCGATCCCGCTGGGAACTTCCGGTATATGAACGGATAAACGGGGGTGACATTGAACGCGCGACTGCGAGCGGGCACACACAACGGACGAGGTCGGGGCCAGTCAGGCGGCTCGATTCCGTCTCGCGACTCTTCAGAAAGCGGCACGAGGCCGGGGTACGCCAGGCGGTACACACCCACTCGCGCTCGCTTTACGCCGCGGGCAGTGTCACGTCGATGACAGTTCCCTTTTCGCTGTCGGCCAGGCGCACCGCCCCGCCCATCGCGCGGGCGAGCGACTCGACGATCGACATGCCCAGACCCGACGAGCCGTGCCCGTCGCGGGTACGCGAGGAGTCGCCGCGCACGAAACGGTCAAACACCCGGTCGCGGATCTCGGCGGGGATGCCCGGCCCGTCGTCCGCGACGCGGATCGTCACCATCGACGAGGCCGGGGCGCCCTCCACTTTCCCCTGCCCTTTCGCGCAGCCGCGGGCGCGCACGCAAGCGGCCACGGCCTCGTCGTCGCTCCGGGTCAGCGAGACGACGACGCGGGTTCCCGCGGGCGTGTGTACGCGGGCGTTGGCGAGGAGGTTCGTGAGGATCTGGCGCAGCGCGGCCTCGTCGCCGAGAACGGGAATGTCCGCGGCGTCGCCGAGCTCCCACGCGTGGTCGGGGGCGACCACGTGCGCGTCGGACAGGGCGTCCAGTATCAGCGGGATAACGTCGATTGTGTCCCGTTTGAGCGTTCTGTTTCCGTCCAGGCGCGCCAGGGTCAGCATCTCCTCCACGAGGGACGCCATGCGCGCCCCCTCCGAGGAGATGCGCTCGAGGGCCTGGGTGCGGGAGGCCTCGTCAATGTCGCGGCGCGCGAGCTGCGCGTAGCCCTGCACGGAGGCGAGCGGCGTGCGCAGTTCATGGGAGGCGTCGGCGACGAATTGACGCAGCTTTGCTTCGCTGCGGGCGCGGCGCTCCATGCCGTCTTCGACCGCGTCGATCATCGAGTTGAGGGCACCCGCGACGTCGGCGACCTCCACGGGGCCCGAGGTCGCCTCCTCGCCGACGCGTGCCAGTTCCTCGGCATCGTCGGCCAGATCGCGGCTCGCAATGTCAGCGGCTGCTGCACGCACAACGCCGAGGGGACGCAGCTCGCGTCGCACCCACGCCCGACCGGCGAACCCGGCGGCAATCGCGACGACGAGGGACAGGCCGACCTCGACCGCGACAAGCATCAGGACCACGTCATCGACTCTGTCCATCTGCACGCCGACGAGAACGGTCTTGTCATCGACGACCTGGGAAGTCACTCGGAACGTACCCAACTCTTTAAGGTGCACAGTGTGTGGGGCGCCATCGGTGGGCACATGCGCCAGGATCTCCAACGCGGGCTCATTCAGGTAGGTCACCGAGAAGTTGGAGACAACCGCACCGGCCGCCTGCCCATCCTCACTCACGTACTGAAGGGTGCCTTCGGCGACGCCGGAACCGCCAAACCCCGGCCCCTTGGGCCCGCCGGGGACGACCGGCCCGCCGGGGCGCGGCGCCCCAGAGGGCTGTGCGGGCGGGCGGGCGGCGGCGTCGTCATCGTCGTCGCTCTCCCCGTACTCCTCGTCCTCGCCATCCTCCGGCGCGTCATCGACATCGAGGTGCTTGCTTGCCTGATCGGCGAGGCGGTGCAGCTCGGAGTCCACGTTGGCCAGCATCCACGAACGCATGACCAGCGTGGAGGCCGCCACCATGATGACGAGGGCCAGGGCGACGCACGCGGCGAGCGCACGCGACAAGCGCCCGGCCAGGGAGGGCCGACGCTTCACTGGGGCTCCCGCATGATGTAGCCGGCCCCGCGCACCGTGCGGATGAGGGCCGGGCGATCCGCGTCGATCTTCTTGCGCAGGTAGGAGATGTAGAGTTCCACGACGTTGACCTGGCCGCCGAAGTCGTAGCTCCACACGGCGTCCAGAATCTTCTGCTTCGACAGCACAATTCCAACGTTTTCCATGAGATACCGGAGCAACTCGAACTCAGTGTTCGTTAACGTGATGTCTTCCCCGCCACGGCGCACATCGTGCGACTCCAGATCGAGGGTCAGGTCGGCGACTGTGAGGACGGGCGACACACTCTGCTGGGTCCGCCCCGCGCGGCGCAGCAGCGCCTCGACGCGGGCCGCCACCTCGTCCAGATCGAAGGGCTTGGTCACGTAGTCGTCCGCTCCCGCGCGCAGGCCCTGCACGCGATCGGCGACCGCGTCGCGGGCGGTGAGGAAGAGGACGGGCAGCTCGGGGTCGCGGGCGCGCAGGCGCTCCAGCGTCTCGAGGCCGTCCATGCGCGGCATCTGCACGTCGAGGATCACGACGTCGGGGTGGAAGCTCGCGGCCTTCGCCAGCGCGTCGAGCCCGTCCTTCGCGGTGTCCGTCTCCCAGCCTTCGTGCCGGAGCGCCTGCGCGAGCAGGTCCGCCAGCATGGCCTCGTCGTCGACCACAAGCACACGAGGTGTGCCGCCGCTCGTGTAGGTCGCCATCATTGCCTCCTCATGTCTGGGGCGTTACCCCTCCGATTGTGTCACACGTACATCAGTCGGTGAAGGCGTGTCGACACGCTTGGCGGCACACATCGCACGTCAGGCCCGCTCGGGGGCCGCCCAGCCGGGTGCTATGCGCACCGACACGCGCGAGGCAGCCACGGCCTCGTCGATAAAGGCTCAGAGGCGGCGGCGCCCCTCGAGCGCGCGGCCCAGCGTCACCGAGTCCGCGTACTCCAGGTCCCCGCCCATGGGCAGGCCCATCGCCAGGCGCGAGGTTTCCACCCCCATCGTGGAGAGCATGCGCGCCAGGTAGGCGGCCGTGGCCTCGCCCTCGACGTTGGGGTTAGTCGCCAGGATGACCTCGGTGACGGTGCCGTCCGCGAGGCGGCTCATGAGCGAGGCGATGTTCAGCTGGTCGGGCCCCACGCCGTGGATCGGGTCGATGACGCCGCCGAGGACGTGGTAGCGGCCCCGGAAGACGCGCGCGCCCTCGATGGCCTGAATGTCCTTCGGTTCCTGGACCACGCAGATCGCGCTGGGGTCGCGGCGCACGTCGCGGCAGATGGAGCACTCGTCCTCTTCGGTGAGGTTGCCGCAGATGTCGCAGTGGCGCACGCGCCCGCGCACGGCGTTGATCGCGTCGACGAGGCGCGCGACATCCTCGGGCTCCGCGTCCAGGACGTGCATCGCCATGCGCTGCGCGGACTTCGGGCCGATACCCGGCAGCTGTCCGAACTGGTCGATGAGGTCAGCCAGGGCGCCGTCGTACATGTCAGTATCCTCCCTCGGTCATCTTTTCCTCGATGACGCGTCCGCCGAGGATCTCCAGGACCGCCGCCAGGCCGATCTTCTGCGAGTTTTCAATGTTTTCGTCGTCAATGCTGGCGCTATCGTCGTCGGCCGCGTGGGTGCGAGGCGCGCCCGTGTCCCGTGAACGCTGAGCCTTGTCGCGCAGGGCGGCCTCTGCGGCGGCGCGCCCCGTCACAGGCGCGTCGTTGCCCGGCTGGGCGGGGCCGGCCTCGCCAGATGTCGGCCACTCCGAGGCGGCCTGCCATTCCGGGGTCGCCGGGGCGCCCGTCGTGGACGGCGTTGCCGAGGAGCCCGAGGCGGCCGGATCGGGCGCGGCGGCAAGCCACGACGGGGTCTGCGAGGCGGGAGGCTGCTGGACCGAGGCCTGCGGCGTCCATTCCTGGGGGCCCGCGTCCCGCTGGGCGGGAGCCTGCGGCGTCCATTCCTGCGAGGCCGGGGCTGCCTCGGGTGCCGACTCGGGCTCCTCGGGCGGGGTCCACTCGGCGGCGCCGTCGTCGAAGGAGACGGACGCTCCGCCGGGGATCACGACGGGGTCGCCCCAGCCGGTCGGCGTGGTGGGCGCGTAGGCGGCGGGCTCGATGGGCGCGTCGTCAAAGACTGGGGACGAGGCCGGGGCATCGACCACGCTGTCGGCCTGCGCGGGTGCAGGTGACGGTTGGTCGGCGGGTTCCGGGTCGCCCGGGTAGGTGAAGACCGTGAAGGAGCGCTTGCGCGGCGCGGCCGGGGCCAAGGGCGCGGCGGAGCCGGCGCGCTGCTGGTCTGCGGCGGGTGCCTGGGCGGCGGCGGGCGCCTGGGCGAGGGCTCGGGCGGCCCTTTCGGGCAGGGCCGGGCGCTCCTGCTGGGCGGACATGGCGCCGGGCGCGGCGGGCTTCTGGGGCGCCGACCCGCTCTCGTACGAGGTGGGGCCGCCGTAGGTGGCGGGCGCATCCTGCCAGGGCTGTTCCTCCGCGCGCGCCGCCTCGCGGCGCAGGGGCGTCACCGTGGCCGTTGCGGGCCACGCGGATTCCTGCTGGGCGGGCGGGCGCACCGCGTCGCGGGCGGGTTGCGGCGCGCGGGCGGGTTGCGGCGCACGGGCGGGTTCGGGCCAGCCGCCGTCATCGTCCGACTCGAGGGCGCGAACGGGCTCGGGTCCTCGCACTGGCTTGGCTCCGCGCACTGGCTTGGCTCCGCGCGCAGGTTCGGGCCACCCATCGTCCTCGGGCTCGGGAGCGGGTTCGTCGTGGTATGCCGCCTGCGCGGCGGCCTCATCAAAAGGGGGCGGCTCCGAGACCCAGCCACCGGGCTGTGACTGCGCGGGGCGGCCGCTGGAATGCGATGCGGGGGCCGACGGGCCGGTCGTCGCTGATCCGCCCGAGGCCTGCCCCACCTGGGCAGACACGGTGACGGTCAGGCCGGTGACCTCACGGATGGCCTTTTCGACGTCTGCACCGCGCGGGCCGCGCGAGAAGGCGTTGACCATCGCTTCGACGGGGAAGAGCAGGACGACGGTGGAGCCGTCAACGGCTCCGAGCTGGGCGTTACCGCCGACCATCGACCACGTCACGCGGCTGATGGAGGACAGGCGTTCCACGACCTCGTTCCAGCGTCCGCGCAGCATGTCGGCCTCGCGTCCGCCGGGGGCGTGGGCAGCGGGAGCCTCGCGGCGCGCGCTCTGCTGGTTGGATGCCTCGCGGCGCGCCGGTTCGTGGCTGCGCGCGTCGGGACGTTCCCGAGACGGCCGTTGCGCGGGGGCCTCGGGACGCTCGAAGCGTTCGGGGCGGAACTGCGCGGGGGCCTCGGGACGCTCGTTCGAGGGACGGTCACTCGCGGGACGCCCGGATCGATCGCCTGCGGGCGGTTCGTCGCCCGCCCCAGCTGGGCGCTCCTGTGCCGGGCGATACGCGGGATCGGGGGTGGCCTCGGGCGAACGCGGCGCGGGGCTGGACGAGCCCCAATCGGGGCCGCTCCCCCACGCGGGCACGCCCTGCGCGGCGGGCGCGGGCGAGGACGACGCGGGCGAGGACGACGCGGGTGCCTGCCCGGAGGGGGCCGAGGCCTCGGCGCGCTCCTGCTTCTTGCGGGCCAGGGCCTCGCGGGCCTCGCGGGCGCCGAAACGGCCCGAGGACGCCTCGGGCGATGAAGCGGGGGACGCCTGGCGCGGCGCTCCCCCACCGGTCATGCCGACGGTGCCCTGCACGGGGCCGGGGGCGGGCGCGGCGGTGGGAGTCGGCACGAGGATGCGGCCGACGAGGAGCTCAAGCTGCAGGCGGGGCGAGGTCGCGCCCGTCATGGCGCGCAGGGCCTCGTCGGTCAGGTCCGCGGCGCGTGAGAGACCGTGTGGCCCCCAGTTCTGCGCCTGGCGCTGCATGCGCTCGAACTGGTCGTGCGGGGTGTCCGCCAGGACGTCGCGCGCTCCGTCGCCGGCGACCGCGATGATGAGGAGGTCGCGCAGGCGCTGGAGCAGGTCCTCGACGAAGCGGCGCGGGTCGTGGCCGGACTCGACCATGCGTTCGACGACGCGGAATGCCGCGGCGCCGTCACCACCCGCGAGGGCGTCGACGGACTGGTCGAGCAGCGCGGAGTCCGTGTACCCGAGCAGGGCGACGGCCGTCTGGTAGGTAACCTGGCCGTCGATCGCGCCGGCCATCAGCTGGTCGAGGACGGACAGGGTATCGCGCACCGAACCGCCGCCCGCGCGCATGACGAGGGTTAGGACGCCCTCGCCGACGCCGACGTGTTCCTCAGCGCACAGGGTCGTCAAATACGGGCCAAGGACGTCCGGCGGGACCAAGCGGAACGGGTAGTGGTGGGTACGCGAGCGGATCGTGCCGATGACGCGCTCGGGTTCCGTCGTCGCGAAGACGAACTTGACGTGCTCGGGCGGCTCCTCGACGAGCTTGAGCAGCGCGTTGAAGCCCTGGTTCGTGACCATGTGGGCCTCGTCGATGATGAAGATCTTGTAGCGGTCGCGCACCGGCGCGAAGGTGGCGCGCTCACGCAGGTCACGCGCATCGTCGACGCCGCCGTGCGAGGCCGCGTCGATTTCGACGACGTCGAGCGATCCGGGGCCACCGGTGGCCAGCTCACGGCACGATTCGCACTGTCCGCACGGGGTGTCCGTGGGGCCCTGTGCGCAGTTCAGGCAGCGCGCCAGGATGCGCGCCGACGTGGTCTTGCCGCATCCGCGCGGCCCCGAGAACAGGTACGCGTGCGTCACGCGATTCGCGCGCAGCGCCGCCTTGAGCGGCTCCGTCACGTGTTCCTGGCCGATCACCTGGTCAAAGGTGTCGGGGCGATACCGGCGATACAGAGCTGTGGTCACCCTCCAAGCCTAGTTGTTCCCACCCTCATCTGCGTCCCGCGCCGCGCGTTCCACACGCGCTGGAGATCCTCGTTCATTGACGAGGCCGGAGCGCAGTCATGGGGTCGAGGCGGGGTGGGGCGCGGGGTGGTGGGTATGCGGGAGGGGGCGCGGGACCGGTGTGGTCTCGCGCCCCCTCGTCACCTTGGCGGGGTTCACCCCGCTGTGGGGGTTCACTCCGCTGTGGGGTTCACCCCGCTGTGGGGTTAGGCGTCCTCACGGTCGCGGCGGCGTTTGGTTGCCAGTGCGAGGATGCCTGCTGCGGCTGCCAGGGTTGCCATGCCTGCGATGATGGTGGCGTCGGTGCCGGTGCGGGCCAGGGCGGGGGCCCTGTTGACCAGTACCTTGTGTGCCTGGCTGGGGGTAGGTGCCGGGATGAGGGTCAGCGGGAAGTCCACATCCAGGTTCTCCTCGCCTTCACCGACCGTGACCGTCATCGAGGTCGTCGCCGCCGCATAGCCGTCGGGAACCTCGATGGTCACGGTGTAGGTACCCGGGATCAGGCCGGTGAACCGGTAGTTGCCGTTAGCGTCGGTGGTGGTACGAGCCACCTCGGCGCCGTTGGCGTCGGTGAGGATCACGGTCACGTTCGCGATGCCGGGCTCGCCGTCGTCACTGCCGTTAGCGTTCTTGTCGTCCCACACCCGATCACCAATCGTGGCGGGAGCAACCATGCCAAAGTCCACGCCCTGCACCGACGCATCAGAGATGGTGACCGCAGCCTGGGTGGCGCCCCGGCCCGTGTAGGCCTGGGTGGGCAGCAGACCCGCCAGATCACCCTTATCGGGATCAACGATCACCACGCGGTAGGCCCCCGGCGCCAGACCCACAAACTGGTAGGCACCATTCTCATCGGTCACCACAGTCATGGGCTTCCCCTCGGCGCCCTGCACCGGGGTGCCGTCCTCGCTCACGAGCGCGACCGTGACGCCCTTGAAGCGCTGCTCATCATCGCCCTTGGAGTAGGACGCGTCCGAGTCACGGTAAATCGTGCCACCCAGGTTGAACCCGCCCTTGAACGAGGCCGAGGACTCGTTGTTGGTCGGATCATCGCCCACCTGATCCTGGTGAGTAATACGAGCAACGTTGGTCACCAGCGTGCCAGCGCCCTCACCGGTGATATCCACCGTGATCGCAATCGTCTTAACATCACCCTTGGCCAGGGGCGCATCAGACAGATCCCACACGCCCGTCGCCGAGTCGTAGGAGCCATCACCCTGCGCGGACACGAACGCAACACCAGCAGGAAGCTGATCGCTAGCCGTCACGCCCGTCGCCACTCCCGGACCGTTATTGGTCAGCGTCAGCGTGTAGGTCACGCGCTGACCCGGAGTGAACTCAAAGGACTCCTGAGCCGCCTCATCCGGATCAGTGATCGCCTTCTTGATCGCGGTATCAGCCGAAACACCAAAACCCCAATCCTGATCAAGATTCTGATTCTTCTCACCCGACAGCGTCAGGTCAGCCGTGAGCTTCATGGCCGTTGCGAAGGCGGTGGAATCAGCCTTGGTTGCATCACTGATCACGGTCTTGTTCTCAACATCTCCAGCAGGGGAGTGGGTGAGAACGTCGAGCAGCGGTTCGGCGGTCTGGAGAGTCTCAGGATCGATACTCACCTTGTAGTCGCCGGGCAGCAGGTTCTCGAACTTGTACGTGCCATCCGCATCAGTCGTGGTCTCATACGTGCGGGTGATACCCCCCGGACCCGTCCACGTGAGCGTGACCTTCACACCGGGCAGTACCTTGTCTCCGGCGTCGGGGGCGCCCCCACCGTTCTGGTTGACATCCACGAACAGCTGATCACCAATCACACCAGTACCAACGGCACCGAAGTCAATCGTGTCATCCGTCTGTCCCTGAGCCACGGTGACCGAGGCCGTAGCTCCGTTGGAGTCGGCAGCGCGGTCGTCTCCAGCCTCCGAGGTCGTTGCCTCAAAGCCAGCGGGCGCCTGGAAGGACACCTTGTAGCCGCCGGGCAGCAGGTTCTCGAACACGTACTTGCCATTCGCGTCCGTGGTGACGGCGGCAACCGGGTTACCCGACGCATCGGTCACGGCGGAGCCGTCCTCGTAGGTCAGGGTCACCGTCACGCCCGGCAGAGCGGGCTCGTCGGCGTCCTGAATGCCATCGCGGTTGACGTCCATCCACACCTTGTCACCGACAGAGGCGGGCTTGACAAACCCGAAGTTCACGTCAATGACCGACCCCGTCGCCTCAGCGATGGTCACATCCGCGGTCGTCTTGTACCGGCCCGTGTAGGCCTCGGTGGGCTTAGTGCCCTCAAGCGGACCAGAGGTCGGATCAACGACGCTGACCGAGTACTCGCCCAACGGCAGACCCACGAAGGAGTACTTACCCTCGGCGTCCGTCACAGCCGTGACCGGGTTGCCGTCCTTGTCCAGGACGGGGGTGCCGTCCCTCTTCAGGAGCGCAACCGTGACACCCGCGTACGGGCTCTCACCGTTATCGGAGCTAAACGAGGCATTGGCATCGTTGTACAGCTTGCCAGCAATCGTGTAACCAGCAGTCAACGGCACCGACGACGAATTATCCGGCGTCTTATCACCAATCTGATCCTGCTTCTCGATCGTGGCTGTGTTGGTGACGACCGAACCAGCAGCAGAAGCATCAACAGTGACAGTGATGCGCAGCGTGCGCGACGCGTCCTTCTCGATCACCTCAGTACTCAGGTCCCACCTGCCGGAGGCGGCATCGTAGGTACCATCGCCCTGTGCGGACACGAAGGTCACGCCCGACGGCAACTTATCCTGCGCAACCACGCCAGTAGCCGGGCTCGGGCCCTCGTTCGTGAGCGTCAGCGTGTAGGTAACGGACGTACCAGGGGTGAAGCCACCCGCCGGAACCTCGGCCGGGTCCGCGATCGCCTTCACGATCGCCGTATTAGCCACGCCGGTGAACGCCCAATCCTGGTCATTGTTCGACATCGCACCGGGGTTCAGCGTCACCTTGGAGGTAAGGGAGAGCTCCTGGCCCTCCGCAGCCGTCAAGTCACCCGACGGGGCGTGGGTCTGAGCAGTGCACTCAGGGCACACGGTAGCCAGAGAAGCCTTGTCAACAGTCACCACGTAATCGCCGGGAGCCAAATCCTTAAACGAGTAGTGTCCGTCGGCATCCGTCACCGTCGAAAGCGTCTTCTCCACACCCGCAGGCGTCGTGTAGGTCAGCGTCACAGTCACGCCAGCCAACGGCTTGTCCGGGCCCGAAGGCGCGGAACCACCGTTGTTGTCGACGTCCCAGAACAACGTGTCACCAATCGTGCCATCGGCGACGAGGCCGAAGTCGACGGTCTCGTCGTTCTGGCCCTGGGTGAGCGTGACGGAGCTGTCGGCGCCGTTGGAGTCCTTTTCGCCATCCGCAGCCGCGTAGCTCGTGGTCGCGGAGTAACCTGCGGGAGCCGTGAAGATAACCTTGTAGTTCTCCTCGCCCGCGTTCGCGACGATCCGATCAACGTTCGGCATCAGGTTCGTGAACTCGTACTTACCGTTGGCATCCGTGGTCACAGGCTTGACGGGGTTGCCGTCCAGGTCGATGACCGGGTTGCCGGCACCGTCCGTCAGAGTGACGGTGACGCCGGCGACGCCGACCTCGTCCGCGTCCTGGATGCCGTCCTTGTTCGCGTCGAACCACACGAAGTTACCCACCGAGGCGGGCTTCACGAACGCAAAGTCGACCTTCGTGGCGTTGGGCGCGGCACTCGTCAGGGCGATCGGGTCCGGCGTCACGAGCTTGCCCTTGCCGGCCTCACTGCGCTTGGTCGACGAGCCGTAGCCGTAGGTCTGCTTGTAATCGGCCAGGTTTACGTCGGCGCCGTCAACCTTCGCCTCGCCAGCAACGACCTCGACCTTGTACGAGCCCAGCGGCAGACGGGTAAAGGTGTAGTTGCCGTTCGCGTCGGTCGTGGCGGTGATGTCCGCGCCGGACGCGTCCTTCACCGGGTTGCCGTCCACATCCAGCAGACGAACCGTCACGCCTTCGAAGGGACTATCGAGGGTGGGCGAATCGTTGAACCAGGTTGCGTCCTTGTCGTTGTAGATGGTGCCCGAAATGGTGCCACCCACCTTGAAGGACGCGCTGTCCTTGTTGTTGTCCTTGTTGGAGTCGATCTGATCGAACTCACCCAGCGTCGCCGTGTTCGTGATAGTCGAACCCTCGGTGCCGGGCTCGACCTTCACGAGGACGTACAGCGTCTCGGTACCACCGACGTAGAGGTTGGTGTTGAGAACGCCAGACTCCATGGCTTGCCAGTCCGTGTCGAGGACCTCAAAGCCGGAATCTGCCTTCACGGTGCCAGTGCACGGGTTCGTTGCACCGTCCTGGCAGATGCGCGTCTCGGAGGAGACGAATTCGACGCCTGCCGGAAGCACTTCCTTGACGGTCATGCCCGAAGCAACAGCCGGACCCTTGTTGTTCAGGGTGATGCGGTAGAGCATGTAGTCGCCCGGCATGATCGGTTCCGTCGACTGGAGGGTCTCGGGAATACCGTTGGCGTCGCGAACCGGCTCGTCGCCGTTCATCTTGACGCGGGACACGGTCTTGGCGACCTCGACGTCGGTGGAGACGTTGATGCCGACCTTGGGGGCCTCGTTCGGCAGGAGGTAGGACACCTTGCCGTTCAGCATGGAACCACCGGACATGGCGACGGAGTTCCAGGCGATCAGGTTGGCGTTGACCGGAGAGGTCATGGTCGCGATGAACTGGATCTTCTCGCCCACCTCGATGTCGCGGTTCATCACCAGGCGGAAGCCCGTGATCGTCGTCAGGTCGGCGGGAGCGGGGCCCCAGGCATTCTGCGTGCAGCCCACGGGGGCGTCATTCATCGAGCCACCCGCGGAGAGGACCTCGCCTCGGCAGGGGTTGGGAACCGTGGAGTACTGGATCGTGATGTCCGAGGCCGGAACCGGCGTGACCTCGGGATCGCGACCCGGCTTCTCCTTCACCGACTGGAAGGCCCAGGTGGTGGAGTTCAGGTTCGGCTTCCAGTGCGAGCCGCGAGCCTGGCCAGCGGCGGGACCAACACCCACGTCACCCTTGTAGGGCAGGATGTCGTAGGCCACGACGTTCGTCAGCGGGGTGTTGCCGGCGTTGGAGATCGTGAAACGGTAGGCGCCGTCCGCACCCGGGTCGATCTCGGCGATCTCGCCAGCGGGGACGAAGTCGGCGTTCTTGTTGCCCTTGACTTCCTTCGCAATGTTCATCGACGGGGTGGTCGCGACGTTGAAGTTCGTCGCCGCGTTACACACGTAGTCGGTCATCGAGCCGTTCTTGTTCACGTCGAAGGTGTCGACCGCGCGGCTACCGATGCAGTAGTTCGTGTTGCGCAGGCTCTTGTCCTCGTTCGTGGCCTTCGCGCCGTCGCCGGGCATGAACGCCATGGCGTCGTTCGTGTTCTTACCGGCAGCAGCGGTCGCAAGCACGTTCACGTTGAAGGTCGAGTAGAGGCTGCCCTCGACCGGGTCGGGCACCTTCCAGCGGATCAGAGTGCGGCCCGTTCCGTTGAAGTCCTTCTCGACCTCGACCGTGACCTTGCTCAGGTCGTAGGGCGTGCCGTCGGGGTTCTTCAGCGTCGAGCGCTTCTCGGGGACGATCGCCGAGGCGTCGTCCACGTCAAAGCCCTCGGGCAGCAGGTCAACAATGGTGAACGGAGTGGGGGCGCCACCGTCGGCCTTCGTCTTGGCGGTGCCGTTGATGAAGAAGGTGGCGGGCTTGCCAACGACCACGGGGTTGGTGCGAACGGACTTGTAGGCCTGGACGCTCGGGAACTCGTCGCGCACGCGCATCCACGAGCACATGTCCTCGTTGGAGGCGACGACGTTGCCACTGTCCTTGTCGGTCACCGTGCCGCTCGCGCAGTTCTGGAAGCGCACGTAGTCCGGGGAGGCCTCGTAGTTGTAGTACCTCTCGGGCGGGAACACAGGGTTGTAGTGCGACGCGAAGTCCGCGGGCTCCTTGTTCGGGAAGTTCGTGGGGATTGTGCCGTGCAGCCACGCCTGGGGGTTCGTCTGGGGGGCGGCGTCCGTGTCGATCGTGAAGCGGGTGATCCACTCCCCCTCGGGCAGGGTCAGTCCGGTCGTCTTCGTGTAGTTGACGGTCTCGTGATTGCCCTTGTTGGTCCAGTATTCGAGGGTCCATCCGCCATTGTCCTCGTATCCAGACTTGCTGAAGACGGTGAAGCGGTAGGGGCCGACCATGGTCGGCTGGTCGCAGGAGTCGCCGGCGGCCTTGGCGTCCTGGGTGGACCAGGTGCAGGGAAGCGTGTCTTCCCAGCGGAAGTGCAGGACGGTGTTACCAGAGTTCGTGCCGCCGAAGCGCCACTGGGCGAGGTTGCCGCGCGTCTGGTACGCCCAGTCGTTACCGGCCTTCGTGATCCTGCCGCCCGGCTTGCGCACGGAGAAGCCGTGCGTGATCTCGGAGCTCTTCGAGACGATGGTCGCCGGGTCGTTCATGACCTCGGCGGAGATGGTCGCCTTGTTGGTGACCGTGTCCGAGGTCGTCACCGCGCCCTCGGGGTACTTCACGGTGATGGTCGACTCGAGCGGGTTCTGCCAGAACCACTTGTCGTAGGACCAGGTCACGGTGTGGGTCGCCGCGTCGTAGACGCCGCCGTCGGAGGCAGACACGAAAACCGCCTGGGCGGGCAGCGGGTCCACAACCTTGATGTTCTGGACGCCCACGAAGCCGAGGCCATTGAGGCTGTCGCCTTTCCTGGAGGAGCCGTTCCAGCGGATGCCGACCTTGTTGGGGTTGGTCTGGTCGATCTGCTGGTAGCCGTAGCGGAGCCTGTAGGTCGTCTCGCCGCCGGCCGCGGGATAGTTGGAGGGATTCGTGGGGCCGCTCTTCTCGATGGCGACGTCGGTGGTGGCCGTCCACGTGGTGGTGAGCGCCTGCTCGACCGTCTGGGCGTTCGCCGCCCGGAAGGTCACCGTCTGGTTCGTCGTGGAGTTATTCGGCGCGTCATAGTAGTCGTAGTGCCAGGTGACCTGGATTCGGTCGGACGTGCCGGCGGGCAGCGGGTCTTTCATCTTGAAGATGTAGCGCTGCACGCGGGTGCCGTCCGGGGTCTTTTCCGTCGAGTTCGTCGTCTTGGTGACGCTGTCGCCGGTGACGGGGACGACCGTGTAGCCGCGCTCGGCGAGCTTGAGGCCGGCCGGCGTGATGGGGCCGGGCAGCGTGAGCTCAATTTCGGCGCCTTTACAGGGGGTGGTGACCGAGGAGCAGGAGAAGTTGATCGTCGTGATCTGATCGTCGTGGGTGCGCAGGGTCGGTTCATCGTTGACGACGTTCAGAGCCAGGGTCGCCTGGTCGTCCGCGACTGCGCGGGCGCGCCGCGTGCGGGGCTGATCCTCGGGGGCGACCTCGGCGGCGGGAGCCTCGGCGCCAGCTTCCGCGGCGGGGGCTTCAACCCCGGCCTCGGCGGCGGGCGCGGCGGCCACCTCAGTATCGGACGAGGCCGTGGTAGCTTCCTGGGAGGACGCTACGTCAGGCGATTGCGCGCTTTCGTCTGCAGCGCTGGCTCGCATGGCGAGGGGTGTCAGCGACGTGACGAGAAGCGAGAGAGCAGCCAGACTGGCAGCACCCGCAACGCCCACACGGGCGCGGAACGGACGCAGTCGAGACATCGACTTCTCCTTCTTTCGACAGAATATGGACAGGACTTGTGTCCCAGCCTAGTGAAAGATGAGATAGTTCCACTATGTCTGACAGTTATCGCCTCAACCACAACTACACCGTTGTATTTCGTTGAGATTCCGGGCATTACGGCAATATAACAACTTCTCTGAACTCTTGGTCAGCGCCGAAAAACGCCAGCCCGCACCTATTTATCAAATAATCATGGAAACGTCGGCCACCGAGCGCGCAAATAATGACCACTAGTGCCGAAACCGGAGGGACAATCCACCACGATTTGAGTGTTACAACTCACATGCGGGGATGTTGTCGGCTGAGCACACGACGTCGCCCCTCTATCGATGCCCTTGACCGATCGTTGGGTTGATTATCTGCGGGCGCACCCAGACGGCGCGAGGGGCGCGCGCCCCCGCCCCGGCCTCGTCCCCCGCTAGGACGCATCCTCGCAGGTCAGACGCCCCGCGTCCATCGCGAATGTGCGGTCCGCGTAGCGGCGTGCCTCGGGCTCGTGGGTCACGATGAGGACCCCCGCTCCCCCGTCGGCCGCCTCACGCAGGAGGCACAGAACGTCGGTCGCGTTACGCGCGTCCAGGCCGGCGGTCGGCTCATCGGCCAGGACGACGCTCGGGGTCATGAGGAGCGCGCGGGCCACGGCGACGCGGCGCAGCTCGCCGCCCGACAGCTCATTGGGCCGGGCCTGCGCCAAGTCACCCAGGCCCACGCGGTCCAGCAGTTCCTCGGCGCGCTCGCGCGGCGGCTCGCCCTTCGCGTAGAGCACGGAGGGCAACAGGACATTCTCGAGGACGCTCAGGCTGCGCAGCGCCGTGTGCCCCTGCGGGATCAGGCCGATGCGCTCATTGCGCAGGCGCGAGCGCTCCTCGTCACGCATCGCGTACAGGTCCTCGCCGCCCACGGACACGGTGCCCGCGGTGGGCGGGAGCATCCCAGCAAGCATGGACAGCAGCGTGCTCTTGCCGCTACCCGAGTGCCCGGTGATCACGGTCAGCTGCCCCGCCTCCAGCGCGATGTCGAGCGGGTGAACGGCCGTGAAGAGGCGGGTTCCCCGACGGCCGCGGGGGAAATCCTTGGTGAGGGAGGTCGCTTCAATGAGCATGTCACTCGCCTTCCTTGAGTAGGGCACTGGCGTCCTTCATGTTCAGGGCGCGCAGAGCTATCCACGATGATACGAGGGCGACGAGGCCCATGGCGGCCACGGTCCCCACCGCCAGCCCCGCGATGACGGGGATGGAGGGGACCAGGAAGCCCAGCCCAATGGTCTGCCGCACGAGGCCCGAGAAGGACACGATGAGGACGCCCGACACGATGATCCCGGCGCCCGCGCCGACCGCGTTGACCACCACGGCCTCGGACAGAACGATGCGCGAGACCAGGCCCTTGTGGGCACCGACCGCGACGAGCGTGCCAAACTCGCGCCTACGCTCGACGATCATCATGACGAAAACGAGGGTGACCATCGCCAAGCCCACGCCCCACACGAGGGCGATCAGCGCGGTGATCGTGCGGGACGTAGTCTCGAGCGATCGGGCGATCCCGCTGACCATCGTCGTCGACGTCGCCACGGACACACCGGGCACGCGCGCCTGGATCTCGGCCGCCACCGCGTCGGCGTCCACGCCGGGCGCGACCCTGACCATGACCGAGGAAATGATGTGGCCCGTATCCAGGGTCGTGTACTTGTTGAGCCCCTTGTCCAGCGACGAGTCAATGAGGATCCGAGCGGTGTCAAAGTTGGCGTACACGGCGTTATCCAGGCTCGATCCGGTGGGCTCGAATTGGGCGACGACGCGCAGCTTGTTGCCAAAGAGCGAGAAGTTCTCCGGGTTGGCCACGCCCACGTTCGCGCCGACGATCACATCCATCTCGCCGAGGCCCGCCTCCCCGAGCGTGTCGGCGATCCACGGCTGGACGGTGAAGTCGGTGGCAGGGTCAAAGGCGATGACCTGGTAGCGGCCCGCGCAGCACGAGGCCCGGGCGGTGGCGAGGAACAGCTGGGCGGAGGCGGCCTCCACGCCGTCGACGGCGGCCACCTGGTCGCGGATGGCCTCGTCCATGTAGAAGTAGGATGGCTCGGTGCTCACCAGGAAGGTCTGCGCGTCGAAGTCGGCGTCGGCCTGCTCGGGGGTCACCATGATGTCGGCCCCCAGGCGCGACTCGACGGTGCGCAGGCCTCGGTCGATGCCCGAGACGAGCATGGTTCCGCCGAACATGACCATCGTCATGAGCGCCGAGAACAGCATGAGGGTCCCCGTGCGCACCGGATATCCGCGCAGGTTCATCCACGGGAGTCGCGCGAGCGAATACATGTTGTTCCTCCTGTTGAAGCCCTAGATGGGGGCCAGCTTATTACCCTGGGCGCCGCGGGAGACGCGCGCGAGGGCGAGGCGAGTTCCCACGACCCCCGCGCCCACCAGCAGGGCGACGGTGAGCGCGGCAAGGGGCACGGACCGGCCCGGCGAGGCCAGTGCCGCCAGCGCGGGCGCGTCGCCGACCAGGGGCAGCACGCAGGCACCGACGAGGACACCCGCGAGCGCGCCGACGACGTGGACGAGCAGGGATTCGGCCGTCAGGACGCGGGCGATGACGCGCCGCGAGGCGCCGATCGAGCGCCACACGTAGATCTCGTGGCGGCGTTCGTTCATGAGGGTCAGCTGGGCGAGCATGAGGGCGGCCAGCAGGACCAGCCAGGCGGCGCCGAGGACGCCGAGGACGACCGCTCGGTGAGCCCGGATGTCCGAGGCCGTGGTGGCCACGGTCAGGTCGGATCGTACGGCGCTGACTTTGCGCACGTAGAGGTTGATCCACTCTGTCACGGCCTGGACATCTGCCGGGTTAGCCACGCGCACGAGGGCGACCGTGTAGTCCTCGGCGGGGTTCAGGGAGGCGTAGGTGTCCACGCCGGCCTGGGTCGAGGCGGCGATGACCTGGCTGAGGGTGTCCATGGAGACGAAGACGGCTGCATCCAGGCTGGTGCCGGTGGCCTCCAGGTGAGCGCCCACCGGCCACTGGCGCCCGAAAATGGTGACGTCGCCGGCGTCCGTGAGGGGGACGGCGGAACCCACGGCGACGGTGCCCGCCTGGGGCGATACTCCCTCGCCCTCGGCGATCCACGGGGAGATCACAAAGTCGGTCGCTGGGTCGTAGCCGACGACCCACAGGGGATCGTCGCCGTGCGTCTGGTCGGCGATGGTGAGCTGGTAGGAGACGGCTGCGATGTCCTCGTTGTCGCCCATGCGCGACAGGGCCGATCTGGGCTGGTCGCACAGCGCGGGCGTGCCCAGCATCGTCACGCTCTTTTTGTCGACCTTGTTCAGGCAGGACGTCGGGTAGACGACGAGGTCGGCGCCAAGCCTGCGCTGGGCAAGGCTGAGCTCGGCGCGCATCCCGTCGAGGGCGACGAGCCCGCCGAAGATGCATGCAGCCTGGGCGAGCGCGAGAATGAGGATGATCGCGGCGCGCACCGGGTGTGCGCGCAGGTTCTTGAGGGGAACGAGGCGCAGCGCGAACGCCCGGGTCATTGCCCGCCTCCGCCGGCCTCGGCGCAATCGATCCACAGGGCCGGGCGCACCCCGTAGAGCACGTCGACGTTCGCGCCGCTGGGGAGCGGGGTGCCCGCGGCGTCGACGTATTGCGCGGCGAAGGGGTAGGTGCCCGGCGAACGCAGCCACCAGTCGGCCGTCCCCTCCTCACTGACGGACAGGGTGCCCGAGGCCGCGGCCTGGCTGGCGGGTGCCGCGCCGATGTCGGAGCGGGCGGCAGAGGTACTCAGGTAGATGACGCTCTCTTGCTCGCTTAGCGCAAAGACGCGATCCTGCGTGGGCGCGCCGCCCGCAGCGCCGGTGATGGACTGGTCCGCGTTGTCGTTGAGGACCGAGGGGATGATCCCCTGCTGGGCGGGCGTGAACGCGGCATCGAAGAAGTCGCCGTTCATCCACGCGCGCAGGTCCGAGTCCGCCCACGTCACGTCCTGGAAGGGCACGTGGTTGTACTGGCGCCCGTCCAACACATCGGCGCTCAGGACCAGCAGCCTGTCGCCGAAGCGCTCCAGGACGATCCACTGGATCGGCTCGGGGCCGTTGAGCTCATCGCCATCCTGTTCGAAGGACCCGAAGGTCACCAGGTCCCCCTTGGCAGCCTTGCGGTAGGGCAGCGCCGGGTCCTTCTCGACGAGGCCCGCCGCGCGCTCCTTCGCGTCCGAGTAACCCGCCAGACCCGTGAAGATCTCGTAGGCCGCCGTCGTATCCCCGGCCTCGACCAGTCGGACCGCCTCGGCGTAACGCGAGCCGCGGTGATGGTTGTAGCCCAGGAAGGCCGCGGACAACACGAGGAGAACCGCCGCGAGTGCGACGGCTCCCCTCCTGATGGTTGCCTGGGTCAGGCGCGCGCGTGTCACCGCCTCGACATCAGGCCTGGGAGGCCCGGTCCTTCTTGAGCGTGTGAACCAGGGCGGCGACGCCGCCACCGGCAACGAGGACGCTCATGATGCGCACGAAGGGCTGGAACACCGTGTGGCAGCGCATCGTCTTCATCATGCACAGCGGGCAGATGACGCCGGGGATGAAGAAGACGACGATCGCGCCGATCAGCGACAGGGCCTGGAGGGCCAGGCGCACGCCCTTGTTCTTGACGAACGCGGCGGTTCCGAAGAACACGACGAGGCCCGCCGCACTGGCGGCCACCGAGTTCTGGCACTGGTGACAGTGCATCCAGGTGCCGTCCGGCCTGGGCTCGCAAGCGGAGAACACGGTGACCCCGCCGGCGAGGAGCGCAGCACTGAGCGCCGCGGGCACGAGGGGAATAATGATGTCCTTCTTTGACACGGAGATAATTCCTTCGAGACGAACAAGTGTTGACGAGCTTTATAAAAGTATCATAAGCCTAATTTACGCAGGGACACAACGCCTTCAGGCGCTTCTCCGTACCAGCACGCCCGCGCAGGGCACGCCCCTGCCCGGCGTGTGCACGGCCTATTCCTCCGGCGCAATGCCACCGCCAACGTGCCACTCATCCCGCCACTGGACGCCTAAGATTGAGTCATCCCCACCAGTGAGGTGCCATTATGAATAGGATCCGCATCCGCTTCATCCGATGCATCGGAGCATCGGTAGCCACGCTCGCCTGCGTTGGCCTCTTCCCCCTATCAGCCGCTGCCACCGACGTCGACGCAGACGCCGCAACGCCAGCCGCCGCCCAATCCGGCCCACAATCAGGCGCACAGTCGGGTGCGAGCACACCCACCGCACCAGCCACGCCCGAGGCACCCCCCGCCTCGCCCGAAGCCACCCCCGACCGGACAGCCTCCACGACGCCCGAGGCCACCCCGGCCTCGTCGGACGATGCTCCCCCGACGCCCGACCCGGCGCAGCCCGAACCGGGTGACCCCGCCGAACCCGCGCCGGATAATCCCGCCGAACCCGAACCCCCAGCACCCGTCACCTCCCAGTGGGTGCGCCATACCGAGGGCTGGCGCTACGAGAGTTCGGACGGAACCTGGCTCAAGGACGGCGTCTTTGACGTCGGCGGCGTGCGCTACGCCTTCAATGCCGACGGCTTCGTGCCCCGTGGCTGGTACCGTGGGTCCGACGGCGTCTGGTACGCGTCGACCGAGAACGGCGTGCGCACCGGCTGGTACCGCGACGGCGCGGCCTGGTACCTGCTGACCGACTCCGGGGCCATGACCACCGGATGGCAGGTCTCCGACGGCGCTTGGTACTACCTCGACCCCGACCGCGGCGGCATGATGGCCACCGGATGGACCACAATCGCCGGCACCTGGTACCACTTCGACGCTTCCGGCGCTATGAGCGAAGCCGCGTGGGTCTGGGCCGGAGCCTGGTACTACCTGGGCGACTCCGGCGCGATGGCCACCGGCTGGTTCCAGACGGGCGGCAGCTGGTACTACGCGGACTCGTCCGGCGCAATGGCCACCGGATGGCTGCGCGACGGCTCCTGGTACTACCTGCGATCCTCGGGTGCCATGGCCACCGGATGGCTCCAGGAGGGCGCGAACTGGTACTACCTCGACCCGAACTCCGGGGGCGCGATGGCGACCTCCTGGGCGATGGTCGACGGCAGCTGGAACTACTTCGACCGGTGGAGCGGCTTCTGGGTGTCCGGGCGCGCCAGCTTCGAGGCCGACTGGAACTACGCGAAGACCCTGTACAGCCCCACGAACTACCTGATCGTCGTCGACACGAACGCCCCGCACTGCATGACGTTCTACTGGGCGGCCGGCTCATGGCAGCCACTGACCGACATGCCCTGCTCCGTCGGAAAACCCTCCACCCCGACCGTCACCGGCACCTTCTCCATCAAGAACCGCGGCCACTCCTTCGGGCACGGGTACACCGCCTACTGGTGGACGCAGTTCCACGGCGACTACCTGTTCCACTCGATTCTCTACCACGAGGGCACCATGTCGGTACTGGACGGGACCCTCGGCGGGCACGTGTCCCACGGATGCGTGCGCCTGCGCTACTCGGACGCCAAGTGGCTGCACGACACGATCCCCTCGGGCACCTACGTGACGATCTACTGAGCGGCGCTTGCGGATAGGTTAGGCGCTTGCGGATAGGTTACGCCTTCGCGGATAGGTTACGCCCTCGCGGATAGGTTGCACCTTCACGGATAGGTTGCACCCTCGCGGATAGGTTGCGCCCTCGCGGATAGGTTGTGAGGCTATCCGTATGTTCATAAGCTATCCGCGTGCTCGCTTCCTATCCGCAAGCGACGGGCACCTGACTGCGGACACCTGGTGTTATAGGACATCACGTGTGGGTCGGTGGTCAGTTCCAGGAGCGGCGGACGGATGTGCTCAGTTCAGGGGTAGCCTCATTGGCTCCAGGGGTGGCACCATCGGCCGGACAGGTGGCTGCTTGGGCCCCTTCATGCGCAGGTTAACCCCACAGGTGGTAGCCCAGGCAGGCCGCCCACACTGCCACCTATCGGGCCCAGCTGCGCAGGAACGGGTTAACGCGACCAGTAAAAGGGCCCACGCGCACACCAGCCTCCCACCCCTCAGGGGCCAGAGAGCGGTCACCACACAAAAGTCGCACGTAATTTCCCTCGGTCAGTTTTCGAGAGCCCCTGAAATCGTTGCAATTCCAACGACATGAATTCAAATGTTGAAATAGTCAGAAGGGAATTACGTGCGACATTGTTCAGCAACCACCCACAAGACCTGACCGGACCTGCCCGGACGACGGGCTCCGCAGGAAGCGGCACCCCGCACCCAGAAGCCAGGCACACAGAATCCATACACAGGGCACAATGCAGTATTGACAGGAACGAGGCAAACACGACCAACTAAAAAGTGACTTTCCCGCGCGACAAAGCCGAAAAGTCACGCTCCCAGCAACACAAAGTCACCCTTCCAGCAACACGTAGTGTCCTATAACCCAGATCCCGCGCCCGGAACAGACAACGACGAAGCCCCGGGATTTCTACGGAATCCCGGGGCTGGGAGCGGAGACGGCGGGATTTGAACCCGCGAGGGGCTATGCACCCCTACCTCCTTAGCAGGGAGGCGCACTCGACCGGACTATGCGACGTCTCCAGTGCCGACTACTCTAGGACATTTTTGCCGCGAACGCGAACCGCACCCGCCGCACACGCCCGAGAACCTGTCGACATGGCGGAGGGCGAGGGATTCGAACCCCCGGTGCCATTGCTGACACAACGGTTTTCAAGACCGTCTCTTTCGGCCACTCAGACAGCCCTCCAGACCTGCCTCATCCTACAGGAACAGACTCACACACGCGAAGCCGACGGTACGGGCACAGGCACCGCCCACCCTGCGCCAGAGGGAGAGGTTGGGGCGGGCGCGCACCACATCTGCGGGATCGCTCCAGCGCTTACCGCGCAGCGCGAACAAAGAGGCGGACCCGGGGTGCACACGCCCCGGGTCCGATCCCAATCGCAGCTATCAGCCTCGCAGGCCGAAGAAGTTCCAGGACTTCTTGTCGGGCGCCGGCTCCTCGGGATGGTCGAGGAGGCCGCGCGAAAGCGCGGGCGCCGTCGGCGGCCACAGCGGCACGCGGATCGCGAGCATCGCCTGGATCGCGTGGTACACATCCCAGCGCGAGGACTTGGCGGGCTGGACGCTCTCATTGTGAGGACCGAGGCGGCGAATCCAGCGACCGGGCTGGGTGATCAGGTAGTCGTGGATGTAGTCAATGAAGGACCGGTAGCAGTGCTCGAAGTGCTCGACCTCGTCGATGCGATGCCCGTCGTCGAGCATGGCTCGGCGCACGGCGACGGTCGCGCACACGCCCTCACACACGACCCACTGCTGATGCTCGTCCTCGCCGGGCACAGGATCACCGTTGTCATCAACGCCGGTCGAGAAGCCGGGGGCGCCGTCGATGCGACGCCAGCCGTCAACGCGTGCGCGCTCGAAGAGTTCGGTGCCGAGCTCGAGCAGGTAGTCGGGGACGGCCCAGCCCATCGAGCGCAGGCCGGCGCGCACCTGAAGAGCGAAACGCGCGAGCTGCATGGAGTGACCGGTGACGTAGCCCTCGTGGTAGCGGCGCCCGTCGTTGCACAGCTTGCCGGCCTCGAGGCTGGGCTCCCACTCCTCGTTGTAGTACTCGGGCAGGCGCCAGTTGTTCTTGGAGGCCACCTTGTGGGCGAAAGCCGCCATCTTTTCGGCGCGATCCAGCCACTCGGGCTCGGTCGTGGCCTCGGCGGCGGCCATGTAGGCCTCGATCGTGTGGATGAGAGTGCCCAGGGCGTGGACGGGCTCAGGCTCGGTGAAGGCCTCGTCGTACTGATCCCACACGAGACCGTAGTCGTCGATCCAGTAGTCCTTCTGCTCCTGGAGCATGGTCTCGAGGAGCTCGTGGGCGCCGGGCCGGTTGGCGACGGTCGCGGCGGCCACGCCGAGCAGGGCGTAGACGGTGTGGTACTGGGACTTCACGCGGGAGGCCTCATCCCAGGGGACGCCGTGGCCATCCCCGTCGGGTTCAGGCTTGATCTGGTACCACATGCCGCCGTTGACGGGGTCGGTGAAGTACTCGGTCAGCGACTTGACAGCGTGGTCGGCGTAGCGGCGGGTGCCGGGCAGGCCCATGAGGGCACCCAGGGAGAAGATGTACGCCATGCGTCCCGTGACGGCCAGGTCGATGGACCTGGTCAGGTCCGGTTTGCCGTCTGCGTCCAGGTGCGCGAAGCCGGTGGCCACGATGGACCCCTCGGCCTCTTCAATGAGCGCCTGCATGTTGGTGCTCAGCCAACGGTTATGTTCGATGGAATCAAACCATCCCACGATGTTCCTCCTGCCAAAACAGCCACGGTCTGCGGTGACCGACCTCTCATAGGATAGTCGCTCCCTCCCTCATTTGGGAATACGTCCATCCACGCGCTCCTCAATCGGGGACGAGGCCGGGGCGCAATATGCGCTGACCTGCGGTTTTGCGCCCGCGAAGCCACGGCCTCGTACCAGGAACAGTAATGAGCTGTTTCACGCCGTGGACGGACCTACGCAGAAGTGGAGGTTACGTGCAACACTGTCCCTATGCATGATCGAGCTGGCACACGTGCCCTTCCAGAAGACCTCATCAACGTCGACGATGTCATCTCCGCCTACTACGACATCGTCCCTGACCCGACCGACGTGGGACAGCGCGTCGCGTTCGGAACGTCGGGCCACCGCGGCGCCTCGCTGGACGCTAAGTTCAACGAGGCGCACATCATCGCCATCACCGCGGCGATCATCGAGTACCGCGCGTCGCAGGGTATCAACGGACCGCTGTTCATCGGCCGTGACACGCACGCCCTGAGCGAGCCCGCGTGGCGTACCGCCCTGGAGGTCCTCGCGGCCGCCGGCATCGACACGCGCATTGACTCGCGCGGCTCCTACACGCCGACCCCCGCCGTGTCTGTCGCGATCCTGGGCGCGAACGGCGCGCCGGCGAATCTGCGCACCGAGGGCGACGGCCTGGCCGACGGCATCGTCGTGACCCCCAGCCACAACCCGCCGCGCGACGGCGGCTTCAAGTACAACCCGCCTCACGGCGGCCCCGCTGACACGGACGCGACCGGTTGGATCGCGGCGCGCGCGAACGAGCTGCTGGATTCGGGCGAGTGGAAGGACGTTCCGCGCGTCACCGGCTCCGAGCTGCTGCACGACCCGAACATCAAGCCCTTCGATTACCTGGAGTTCTACGTCTCGCAGCTGGACCAGGTTGTCGACATTGAGGCGATCCGCAACGCGGGCGTGCGCATCGGCGCCGACCCGCTGGGCGGCGCGTCCATCGACTACTGGGCGGCCATCGGCGAGCGTTACAGCCTGGATCTGACGGTCGTCAACCCCGAGGTGGACCCGGCGTGGCCGTTCATGACGCTGGACTGGGACGGCAAGATCCGCATGGACTGCTCCTCACCCTACGCGATGGCGTCTCTGCGTCAGGCCATGACCCCCGACGCCGAGGGCAACACCCCCTACGACATCGCGACCGGCAACGACGCGGATTCGGATCGCCACGGCATCGTCACCCCCGACGGCCTGATGAACCCGAACCACTTCCTGGCTGTGGCCATCGAGTACCTGTTCACGCACCGTCCCGGGTGGAGCGAGGATGCGGCCGTGGGTAAGACCCTGGTGTCTTCCGCACTCATTGACCGCGTCGTGGCCGCCATGGGCCGCAAGCTGATCGAGGTGCCCGTGGGCTTCAAGTACTTCGTGCCCGGCCTGCTGTCCGGCACCGTCGGTTTCGGCGGCGAGGAGAGTGCGGGAGCCTCGTTCCTGCGCAAGGACGGCACCGTGTGGTCGACCGATAAGGACGGCATCATCCTGGCGCTGCTCGCCTCGGAGATCCTGGCCGTGACTGGCAAGACCCCGTCGCAGCTGCATAGGGAGCAGGTGGAGCGCTTCGGCGCTTCCGCGTACGCTCGTATCGACGCGGCTGCCTCCCGCGAGGAGAAGGCGAAGCTCGCGGCCCTGTCCGCGGACGACGTGACCGCGACCGAGCTGGCCGGGGATCCGATCGTCGCGAAGCTGGTGCGCGCGCCCGGTAACGATGCGCCCATCGGCGGCCTGAAGGTGACGACAGAGTCCGCGTGGTTCGCGGCTCGCCCGTCGGGCACCGAGGACGTGTACAAGATCTACGCGGAGTCCTTCAAGGGTGCCGAGCACCTGGCCGAGGTCCAGGAGGCCGCCAAGCAGGTCGTGTCCGACGCCCTGAACGGCTGAACACGTTGACAAGGCCCGCCTGAGGCGGGTTGAGGGGGCGGCGCTCATGCGAGCGCCGCCCCCGTTGTCATGTCGCGCCGAAGCCATCGCTAATGGTCACGCCACGGCCCACGTGATCACAGCGGAAGCGCGACGAGGCGCGAGCATACACGGCCTGTTAAACTGACGGGTAGGACAAGGGCTGAAACGGATACTTGGCAGCGCGAGCTGTTAGATGATGACCGCGAAACCCGGTGATCAAGTGCCCAAGGACAAAAAGCCTTCGCGGCGGCAGACTGATACCACGTCCTGCAAACCCCCTTCCCTGTGGGTTGGGGGTTTCGTGCTATCTGCTGGGCCCAGTT
>NZ_JAPWAG010000029.1:0-28790 GCF_041432775.1 Pauljensenia sp. 20925_1_34
ATTTTGACCCTTAACCCCGAAAAGGCACGCGCTAATCAACAACACCATGACGAGGGTCCCCAGCCACTCCGGCATGCCTAGCGCCCCCGATCTCATCACGCATATCAACAAAAAGCCCCGAGTCTGTGAGGACTCGGGGCGTCTGCTCCTGCGACTGGATTCGAACCAGTAACCGTCCGATTAACAGTCGGATGCTCTGCCGTTGAGCTACGCAGGATTGCGACAAGAGAAGATATTAGCAGGGCGCCTACGAAGCTGGCAAGCCAGAAGACGCCATCTTGAGTATGCACCGCGTCACGCCTCATGTTCGAGGCCACGGCTGGCTCGGAGTTCAGGCGCCCCCTCGCGGAGCGCCTCCGGGAATTGCCCCGGGCCGACGGCGACGGGGCGTGCGCATGCGGATAGGTAACGCGCTTGCGGATAGGTTAGCCGCTTACGGATAGCTTATGAGCCTATCCGCATGTTCGTAACCTATCCGCGTGTGCAGATCCTATCCGCGTGGGCTTCCCGCGCGGACCCGGCAGCACCTGAACCGCGCTGCCCCAAGGACTGGCTGACGGCCACGACACCGACGCACCCCGCCAAAGCCCTCGTCACCAGCGCGTCACTCCCAGACTGGATTATCCGTGTCGACGCCGCTAGCGCGCGCCACGTGCGCGATCGCATCCGCAAGCCACTGGGCGAAGCCTTCCTGCTGCGCGTCGTAATGCGAGCGGAATCGCTCGTCAGTGATGTACGCGCGCGAGATCAGGTAGTGCTTGGCGGGGGTGACGGGAAAGAACTCGCTCAGGGCATGACGATGGGCAGCGACGAGGCCTGCCGCCGTCTCGCGACGGTGAGCAACAAGCCTTTCTCTTTGCCTCTTCAGGTGTTCGACTGCCGTGTCTCCAGAATCGAGCAGAGACTTAATGTCGATGAGTTTCATCCCCGTCGCCCGGTAGATGATGATCCTCTGGACGCGCGCGCAGTCCCCAGCCGAGTACAGGCGATAGTTCGACCAGCTGCGCTGCGCGGGTGAGAGGAGCCCCAGCGCCTCCCAGTGGCGCAAGGTACGGACCGTCACCGCGAAACGCCGCGCAACGTCGCCGACGGTGTAGAGAGTGCTGTCGTTGCTCATGAGACCGATTCTGAACCCTGACGCAGCGTCATGGTCAAACGGAAGAGAGTTTCCGTGTCGTGGCCACATGGAAGAACACGCGAAAGAACGCGGGCCCGCCGATCGGCCACGTGGATGCCGCTGACCTGGCAGCTGGCGATCCGGATAGGTTACGACGATCCGGATAGGTTACGACGATCCGGATAGGTTAATAAGCTATCCAGATGCTCATAACCTATCCAGATAGTAACAACCTATCCACATACGCAGCTGGATTCAGCCACGGTGGCCGACTTTGGGGACCTTCACGCAATGGGTCTGCAGTTTGATGACTACACCGCCTCAAGTCGCGGGCTGACCGCCGCCAATTGGGGGGAATCGCACCACGAGAACCGCGACACGCCGCCTGCACGCTGACAGACAGCTCCTCATGCTGCCAAACCCCCATCACCACCGGTGCGGAGGCCACCGGAGAGACCGGAGAGCCTGGCTGCGGTGCCCGTGGGTGGCGGCGGGGCCGGGTTATAGGACATTTCGTGTTGCTGGGGTTAGTCCCAGGTGTTGTGGTAGGGCTTGGCCGCGATGACGGCGGGCGATGGCAGGCCGGGCCCAGACAAATTTCGCACATAATTTAAGACGGTAATTTTTCGAGACCGCGGGAAAACGTTGCAATTCCAACGATGCAAATGCAATGTTTGAAGGAGCCGCAGGGGAATTACGTGCGAGTTTACTGAGTATAGGTGCTAGAAGACCAGGGTTCTAGGACAAAACGTGTTGGTTGGGGGTAGGCCACAGGTGTTGTGGGAGGGCCTGGCCGGGCTTCGAGGCGACGCGCCGAGCGAAGCTCGCGGCGCGGACGGCGAGCGGGCGGGCCGCCGCCCACGGGCGCACCAAGCAGCCCGGCCCACGAGACAGGCCACGCGGCGCCCGGAACACCAGCGGCACCACAAGCAACAAAACAGGAAGGCAAGGGCGCCAGAGGGACCTACCATGGCGCCGGAGAGTCCGGAGAACCTGGCTGCGGTGCCCGTGGGCGGTGGCGGGGCCTGGCCGGGCTTCGAGGCGACACAAGCACCGACGGTGTGGAGGGAGCCGGAGAGTCCGGAGAACCTGGCCGCGGTGCCCGTGGGCGGCGGCGGGGCCTGGCCGGGCTTCGAGACGACGCGCCGAGCCGAAGGCTCGCGGCGCGGACGGCGAGCGGGCGGGCCGCCGCCCACGGGCGCACCAAGCAGTCCGGCTCGAACACGCGGAAACCCCGCCCCGCAGATGCGGGACGGGGTTCGCCCACCCAGTCGGGTGGAAGAGTCTGAACGAGTCAGACGGGGAAAGTCACTTAAGGGTGACCTTGCCGCCGGCCGCTTCGATCTCAGCCTTGGCCTTCTCGGCGTCTTCCTTCTTCGCGGAGGGGAAGATGGTGGAGGGCGCGGAGTCAACCAGGTCCTTGGCTTCCTTGAGGCCCAGGCCGGCCAGGTTCTTGACGACCTTGACGACGGCGATCTTCTTGTCACCGGCGGACTCGAGGACGACCTCGAACTCGTCCTTCTCTTCCTCGGCGGGGGCGTCGGCGGCCGGGGCGGCAACGGCGACGGCTGCGGGGGCAGCGGCCTCAACGTCGAAGGTCTCCTCGAAGAGCTTCACGAAGTCGGAGAGCTCGATGAGGGTCATTTCCTTGAAAGCTGCGATGAGCTCGTCATTGGAGAGCTTAGCCATGAGTGGCATCCTTCCTAATTGGCCTGCACGAGTGCAGATTGTTGGTTTGTTTCACGCAGCCGGTGGCGGCGTGGAACATGGCCTGTCTCGTCAGGCCGCCTCGCTCTGCTTTTCGCGCAGAGCATCGATGGTGCGCACTGCCTTGACGGGCAGAGCGTTGAATGCGAACGCCGCCTGACCAATCTTGGCCTTGAGGACGCCTGCGGCCTTGGCCAGCAGGACCTCGCGGGACTCGAGATCGGCAAGCTTCTTGACACCCTCGGCGCTCAGGGGAGCGCCGTCCATCGCGCCGGACTTCAGCACGAGGGCGGGGTTGTCCTTAGCAAAATCACGCAGGGTCTTGGCGGCCTCAACGGGCTCGCCGGAGACGAAAGCGATGGCCGTGGGACCCTTGAGGTCCTCAGCCAGGAAGTCGAGGCCGACCTCCTTGGCCGCCAGGCGCGCCAGCGTGTTCTTTGCCACGGCGTAGGTCGCGTTCTCGCCCAGGCCGCGACGCAGCTGCTTGAGCTGGCCAACGGTCAGGCCGCGGTACTCGGTCAGCAGGACAGCGTCGGCTGCGCGGAAACGCTCCACGAGCTCGGCAACTGCTGCCACCTTGTCGGACTTCGCCATGGTCCTCCTTCCAGATACGTGACCGTGGGTAAGAAAAAACCCGACACGCAGGTTCGTGTCGGGCGTACGCTCGGTTGCAGCTGGGCTGCTCACTCACCTGCGTTGGATTTTCCTCCACTAGCGTGGACACCAACGGTCTTCGGCACGGATCAGCTTAACAGGGCGGGCAGGCGCACGCAAGCATGGCGGCGCGTTTCACAGACGAGGCCGGGGCCGGCCGCGCGCTCAGTCCGCCGCTGGGCAGATGCGCGAGGCCGGGGCGGGCTTGCGGGGCGCCCCGGGAGGGATGCACCTGGCTGGGCCGGTGTTCGCGTGCTGGATGTGTGAACACGACACATGAGCTCGCCGTCCGGAGATGCGCATTGGGGCCCCGGCCTCGCGGCGTGATAGCCGTCAGACGAGCGTCCACCCCGATGCCCGCGAGCGCGCGTCCCAGAAGGCCCGGTACTGGCCGTCCGCCTGCGAGTAGAGCTCTGCGTGCGTACCGATCTGTGCGACGCGGCCGCCCTCGTCGAGGACGACGATCTGGTCGGCTGCCGTGATCGTGTCGAGCTTGTGGGCGATGACGATGAGTGTCGCGTCGCGTCGCAGGGCGGCCATGGCGTCGGTGATGCGTGATTCGTTCTCGGGGTCGAGGGCGCTCGTGGCCTCGTCGAAGAGGACGACGGGCGCGGCTTTCAGGAGGGCTCGCGCTATGGAGACGCGTTGACGCTCTCCTCCGGACAGCGCGCGGCCTCCCTCCCCGACGGGGGTGTCCCAGCCGAGCGGCAGGCGTTCGACGATCTCGTCGACTCCGCTCAGGCGGGCCGCTTCCTCAATGTCCGCCCGGGTAGCGTCGGGGTTGCCGACACGTACGTTGGCCTCGAGAGTGTCATCGAAGAGGTAGACGTCCTGGAAGACGAGGGACAGCTGCGCCATGAGGTCGGCGGTCTCCCAATCGCGCACGTCGCCAGCTCCCACGCGGACGCTGCCCGCATCCACGTCGTAGAAGCGTGCGATGAGGCGTGCGATGGTGGTCTTGCCACAGCCCGAGGGGCCCACGATCGCGGTCATGGTTCCGGGGTCCACGCGGAAGGAAACGCCTTGCAGGACCGGGCGGTCGGCCTCGTAGGAGAAGGAGACGTCCTCGAGGGCAACAGACGCGCCCGACGAGGCCGGGGCCTCGTCCGCGCGTCGCACGCCCTTGGGGGCGGGCAGTTCGGGTGCGGAGAGGATCTCGTGGCTGAGGTCCAGGACGGGGCGCCGGGTTTCGAACGCGGAGGTGAGCGTCCCGATGTCGACAAGGATCTGCGTAAAGCGCAGCAGCAGGCCGATGGACACGACTGCCTCCACCGGGCCGACGGTCCCAGCGACCGACAGCCAGCCAATCGCGCAGATGAGCGTCACGACGACCGTCTGGGCGGCCATGCCGTTGACGATCTGGCCAACCGTCTCCCTCATGAGTGAGCGTCGCGCGGCCACCCCGTAGGCGTCTTCGGCCCGCTGGAGGGGCTCGTAGGAGGCGGAGCGCCCGCACGCGCGCAGGGCGCCCTGCTTGGTCGCGTATTCGACGATGCGGTGGGACAGCTCGCGGGCGGGCGGTTCCTTGAGGGCGGCCCCCGACTGCAGGCATCGACGTGCCACCCACACTCCCCCGCCGATGACCGGGATCGCTGCCACGCACACCAGTCCGAGGACCGGCGAAAACACGGTGATGCCGACGAGCATCGTCGCCGAGGTGACAATCGCGGCGATGAGGGGCGAATACATGTGCGCGAAGATTTCACCCAGAACCATGAGCTCGCGCGAGACGAGGCGCGACGTCTTTCCGGCCGTGTCCGCGCGGAAGGACCCGAGCGGCAGGGACGCCACCTTGTCGCCGATCGCACGGTGCATGTTCGACAGGAAGTCGAAGGCCACCGAGTAGGAGCGCATGGCGAGCAGGTACTCGACGACAAAGGAGGTAAGGGCGCACAGAGCGAGCACAACGAGCCACGATCCCAGGCGCATACCCCACGCGGGCGCGCCCGAGGTCAGGGCAATCGCAGCCGGGATGAAGGCGACCAGGGAGACGCCGCGCACCGCTCCGACGACACAGGACAGCACGGTTGCTTGAACGAAGTCGGCTCGTCCCTGCTCGGAGAGGGGTTCGCGCAGCCGGGGGATGAGGTCGAGCATGTCAGTGTCCTTTCGCGGGCGCGCTCATGCGACGCATGTAGGGATGATCGGCGAGCTGGTCGGGCGTGCCCAGCGCGATGAGACGACCAGCGTCGAGGATGGCGATCTGGTCAACGCCGGCGATGGATGCGGCGCGGTGTGCGATGACCAGGACCGTCTTTCCTTGAACGAGGCGGGTGAGGGCTTCCTGAATATCGGCCTCGGCTTCCGGGTCGGTAAAGGCGGTGGCCTCATCCAGGACGAGGATGGGGGCATCAACGAGGAGGGCGCGCGCAATCGCTATGCGCTGCGCCTGGCCACCGGAGGGGTGGGCGTCCTCTCCGATGACGGCGTCGAGGCCTCGGGGCAGGGAGCGCAGGTAGTCGTCGATGCGCGCGGCCCCGGCGGCCGCCCACACCTCTTCGTCGCTGGCGCCCGGAACCCCCAGCGCGATGTTGTCGCGCACGGAGATGTCAAGGAGCTGCGGGTCCTGGAGGACGAAGGAGACGTGGCGGTAGAGAACGTCGGGGGCAATGTCGCGAGCATCAACACCACCAATGCGCACGCTCCCACGCTCCGGGTCGGCGAAGCGCGCGACCAGCGTCGCGAGCGTCGATTTTCCCGAGCCGGAGGAACCCACGAGGGCGGTCACCGATCCCTCGGGGATCGTCAGGCTCACGTCATCCAGCGCGAGGGTCTCTCCGTAGGAGAAGGAGACGCCATCAATGTTGATGTCGGCTCCCGTCGGCACTGAACTCCCTTCGGCGGGCAGCGGATCCACGGAGAGCAGGTCCACGATTCGCAGCGCTGCGGCCCCGGCGATCTGGTAGGCCCACGTCGTCGTCCCCAAAACCTCGATGGCCGCCGGGATGACGAGGGCGATGAGCGCGCAGGTGATGACCTGGACCGGACTCACGATGCCCGAGGCCGCGAGCGCAGAACCGCCCGCCGTCGAGACGAGCAGGATCAGGGAGGGAGACACGGTCGCCTGCCCGAGCGCGGAGCCTTTCAGCAGCGGGCCGCACCAGTCGACGTAGAAGCGCGAGAAGTCCTCGGCAGCCCGGGTGAATCGCTCGTGTGAGCGTCCGACGGTTCCGAAGGCCTTGACGACGCTGATGCCGGACACGAATTCGACCATCGTCGACGAGACGCGCGAGAGGTGTCGGTCCATCTGCGCGGTTTTCTCCCCCATGCCTCGCATCATCCACGCATTGAGGAGTCCATAGAGGGGCAGCGTCGCGATCGAGAGGAGCCCGAGCCGCCAGTCGACGACGAAGGCGTAGATGAGCAGGGAGACTGGCGCGCTGATTGCGGCCGCGGATTCGACGGGCGCGTGTGCGATGACCGTGTGTACGTCGTGTGTGTCGTCCTGGATGGCCTTGCGCACGGCCCCCGAGTTCGTGGAGGTAAACCAAGCAAGGGGCGCGGCGGCTAGGACACTGACCATGCGGGAGCGCACGATGTGTCCAAAGCGCACGTCCGCGAAGTGGGTGACGGCCAGCGCGACGAAGTAGATACCGTATCGAAGGCCAAAGGCACCGGTCAGCCACATGAGCAGTGTCATCACCTCGGCGCGATCAGGCGAGGCACCCGAGCGGGCCGCCTCCAGCAGCACCTGCCCGAGCTGGACGAGAACGACGTAGGGGGCGACCGCGAGCGCACCGTAGAGGAACCCGAGCACTCGGGCGACCATCATGGACCCACGGATGGGGGCGGTCAGTTCTTTGAAGGCGCGTTGGCCCGCCAGGTGAGCCGCGCGCGGGTCTTCCATGCGCGATCCGTTGCTATGCGGGTCACGTGGGGACGAGGCAGTGGTGTCCTCGCGTTCGTCGGTGTCGTTCATTGGTGGTCTCCTTCGCAAGCATGCTTGGCGCCCATCGGAGTGAGCGTGATGAGTTGGTCCGCGCAGGCCGAAGCGAACTCGCCGTCGTGGGTGACGACGATGACGGCCGCGCCTTCGTTCGCAATGCGGCGCAGGGTGGAGGTGATGGAGTCGAGGTGCCGGGCGTCGACGCCCGACGTAGGTTCGTCGAGGATGACGATTCGGCGCCCAGTGGCTCGCGCAGCTGCGATGACGAGGCGTTGCTTCTGTCCTCCCGACAGGCTGAGGGGATGTCGGTCCCCCAGGTGAGCGAGGTCGAAGTCGGCCAGGAGCTTCTCCCCGGCCTCGCCGCTGGCATCCGACGCGCCGATTGTCAGCTCGCCCTCGAGCGTGTCAGAGAACAGCTGGCGTCCGGTGTCCTGCATGACGAGCGCGCACGCCGCTCGGCGCTGTCGACGATTGGTTGCCTGCCCGTCCAGGGTGATCGTCCCGGAACCGGGGCCGGCCAGTCCGCACAGCACGCGCACGAGGGTCGTTTTCCCGGCGCCGTTCTCTCCAGCGATGCAGGTGATCTGACCTGCCGGAAAATCCGCGTCAAACCCCTCGAACACGGGAGTTTTCCCATAGGAGAAGCTCAGGTCCCGGCAGGACAGGCGCGCTCCCCCATCAGGCGAGGACTCATTCTCGGAGTCCCGGGAGGTCACCCAGGCCTCGGGCGGGCCGGGATCCACGAGGGAACGCAGTCCGAGCGACTGTCGCAGCGCATCATCCATCGCATAGAACTCCTCACCACTCCACGCACGCGTCACCTCCCCTCCCTCCATGAGGAGAACCTGGTCGGCAAGCCCCCGCAGGAAGTGAAGGCGGTGCTCGACGACGACGATCGTCATCCCCTGCTCTTTGAGGATTGTGAGAGCGCGACGCACGTCAGCGATGGCGTCGGGGTCCAAGTTCGACGTCGGTTCGTCGGCGAGGAGGACCGGCGCCCCGGAGGCAAGCGCGCAGGCGAGTGCTACTTTTTGGAGCTGCCCACCCGACAAGCTCGACAGTTTCCTGTCCATTAGGTGCGAGATACCCATGAGCTCGGCGGCACGTGTGCTGGTCTCGATCAGAGCCTCTCGATCGCGGCCATAGTTCTCCCCGCAGAAGGCCAGCTCCTCGGCGACGGTGTCACAAAAGAACTGTGTGCGCGGGTTCTGGAAGACCGACGAGCACAGGTGTCCGACCTCCGTGAGGGGGACCTCGGCGAGATCCCGTCCATCGATCCGCACCGTCCCCGACAGGTCCCCCGGCGTCATCTGCGGAATGAGGCCGGTCAGCGCGCGCATAAGCGTCGACTTTCCACAGCCGGAGGAGCCACACACGAGGGTGAGGGTGCCCGGCCCGGCGGACAAGTCGACTCCGGTGAGCGCGTCGACGCGATCTCCCGTCAGCTCACTGACGTAGGAGAACGACAGGGATTCAACATCAATCACGGTAGGACTCCCAGGTACGCGCAGAGCTCGATGACAATGACGCCAGCGACGCACACGAGAGCGAGCGCGTCCCAGACGCTGGCCCGCAGCCGCGTCAGTGAGGTGGGAGGCGTGGGTCCCCCCAGGCCTCGGATGACGCTCGACGCCGCCAGGTCGTCGGCCACGCGCGCGATGGAGGACAGCAGAGGGACGAGGAAACGCTCCGCGATCACGAGGGGGTGGCGCAGAATACCGCGTATGCCGAGGTCGACGCCCCGCATCTCCATCGCCTCGCGAATGGCGACCGCCTCCGCCCCAACCGTAGGGATCACACGGAACGCAACGGCGAGGGCGTCAACGAAGACGCGCGGCAGGTGAACCGCACGCAGTGCCGCTTTCATCTGACCGATCCGCGTCGTGCGGTACACGTAGAGGGCGAGGCCGAAGCCCGCGAAGAAACGCGCGAACCAGAATGCGATCGCGCTGCACGTGCCGATCACGAGGACCACGCCACGCGGCGACCCCATGCCCTCAAGCCACGCGACGAGGAGGGGCGAGCCGAGGCTGAATGCGTCGCAGACGAGGCACCCGAGCCCGGTGCGCACTGCGGTGGTGACACTCACCTCCCACGCGAGGGCAAGCACTGCGAGGAGCTGCACAGCCAGCAGCGTGGATGTGGGGCTCGCGCGCATGACGAGCGCATTGAGGACGAGGAGGGCCAGAAGTTTTGTACGCGGATCAAGCTTGCTCGTCGCCTCGCCGGGGGCGGCCTCGGCGAGCGAGATCTCAGGCAACGCCGGCCTTCGCGAAGTGCTTGCGCAGCAGGAAGCGCCCGATGAATCCACCGATGCACGCGACGATCATCGCGACGACAACCCAAGCGCCGATAACGGCGGGGCTAAAGAGCTCACGCATAGCATTCGCGTAGTCCTGGCCCATCTGGGACGCAACGTCCTCGTAATAGGGATCCGGAGCGAAGAAAATGGGGGCGAGCGGACCGATCATCCACAGGGAGAACAGCATGTATGCGGCGATGTTTCGAGGGGCACTGACGTAACCGCCACCGCGCGCGATGAGATCCCCCAGGAAACCGAGGATCAGGGTAACCGGAATGGTCACCCACGCGTGCCCGGTCACCACCATCAGGAAAGCGATAATGGCTCCCATGACCGTGAGCGTGCCGAACATGCGCGAACGCACCAGCATCAGCATGACGACCGATCCGTTGAGCAGCAGTCCGACGATCCAGCCGACAAACATGAATGCGGGCCCGAAGAAGCCGAGCATTCCCGAGCACCACATGAGGACGAAGTAGACGGCGGTGAAAGCACCAATCGTGACGGCCGAGCGCGCCTTTGTGACGCCCGAACCCGCAACCTGAGACATTTTCGTGACCCTTCACGAACATAGGATTATAGAAGCGAATTAAGGGTACCCTATTTAGCGCCCAGACTATGTGACCTATGTCCCTTATCGCACGTTCAGGCCCGGATAGACGAGCCGTAGCCCCACAAAGGCGGGGCCCCGCGCAGCGGTGCTGCGCGGGGCCCGGATGCTTCATCAGCGAGCGAGGCTCACTTCTCGATGAGGTCCTTGACCTTGGTGACATCCAGGGGGATGCCGGGGCCCATCGTCGTGGCGACGGCGCCCTTGAGCAGGTAGCGGCCCTTGGCGGAGGTCGGCTTGAGACGCAGCACCTCGTCCAGGACGGAGGCGTAGTTCTCGGTCAGCTGCTCGGCGGTGAAGGAGGCCTTGCCGACGATGAACGCCAGGTTGGCGTGCTTGTCGACGCGGAACTCGATACGGCCGCCCTTAATCTCCTTGACAGCCTTGGCGACGTCCATGGTCACGGTGCCGGTCTTGGGGTTCGGCATGAGGCCACGGGGGCCGAGGATACGGCCGAGGCGGCCAACCTTGCCCATCAGGTCGGGGGTAGCAACGGCGACATCGAAGTCGGTGTAGCCCTTGGCAACCTTCTCGATGAGCTCGTCGCCGCCGACCTCGTCGGCGCCTGCGTCGATCGCTTCCTGAGCGCGCGGACCAACGGCGAAGACCAAGACCCGGGCGGTCTTGCCGGTGCCGTGCGGCAGGGAAACGGTGCCACGGACCATCTGGTCCGCCTTGCGGGGGTCGACACCGAGTCGGAAGACGACCTCAACGGTCGAGTCAAACTTGGTGACGGTGGTCTCCTTGGCCAGCTTCATGGCCTCGAAGGGGGTGTACAGCACGTCCGCGTGGACCTTCTCGGCCGCTGCGCGGTAGCTCTTGGAGCGCTTGGTCATTCTGCTTCTTCTCCTTGCAGTCGTGGGTGTCGGGCAGCGCCTGCCCTACCACGGGGGGGTTGGTTGTTGTCAGTCCTCGACGGTGATGCCCATGGAGCGGGCGGTACCGGCGATGATCTTGGCGGCGGCGTCGGCGTCGTTGGCGTTCAGGTCGGCCATCTTGGCCTCGCCGATCTCACGAGCCTGAGCCATGGTGATCGAACCAACCTTGGCGGTGTTCGGGGTGCCGGAACCCTTCTGGACGCCAGCAGCCTTCTTGATGAGCTGAGCGGCGGGCGGGGTCTTGAGGACGAACGTGAAAGTACGGTCCTCGTAGACGGTGATCTCAACGGGGATGATGTTTCCGCGCTGCGATTCGGTGGCCGCGTTGTACGCCTTGGTGAACTCGACGATGTTCACACCGTGCTGGCCCAGTGCGGGGCCGACGGGGGGTGCAGGGGTGGCTGCACCGGCCGCGATCTGAAGCTTGATCAGGCCGGTGACCTTCTTCTTCTTTGCCATGAATGCGGGTCTTTCTACTGAAGTTCTGGCCGACGGATGCCGACCAGGGCGGAGCGTCAGGGGCGGACCCACTGGGGCTCAGTGGGCACAGTGCACCCAACGCACACAAATATGCATGATAACTCCAACCCGGCCTCGTTCCCAAGTCCGGGTGGGTGACATCACTGCTCGAGCTTCTCCACCTGGTCGAAGCCGAGCTCGAGCGGCGTTTCGCGCTCGAAGATGGTGACGAGCACCTTGAGCTTCTGGGTTTCGGGCATAATCTCGGAGATCGTGGCCGACATGGTCTCGAAGGGGCCGTCGGTGACGGTGACGATCTCGCCGACCTCGAACTGGGTCTGGACGGCCTGCACGGGCGCGGGCTGATCCTTGGCGGCCTCGGCAGCTTCCTCGAGGACGTTGGGCGTCAGGAGCATAACAACCTCGTCGATGGACAGCGGCACCGGGTTGTGCTGGTCGCCCACGAAGCCGGTGACGGCGGGGGTTTCCTTCACGACGCGGTAGGAGGCCTCGTTGAAGTCCATGCAGACGATCGCGTAGCCGGGGATGCGCACGTGGCGCACGCGCTTCTTCGCGTTGCCGCGGTACTCCATGACGTACTCGTCCGGAACCTCGACGGCGAAGATGTAATCTTCCATGTTCTGCGTCGTGATGCGCTGCTCAAGGTTCGCCTTGACCTTGCGCTCGTGGCCCGAGTAGGTGTGGATGACGTACCAGTCGCCGGGGGACATGTAGAGCTTGCGGCGCAGCTTGGCGATCGCTTCCTCTTCCGGCGAGGCCGGGGCTGCTTCTTCGGGGGCGCCATCCTCGGCGGCCTCGTCCTGGGAGGCCTCCTGCTCAGGAGCCTCAACCTCAGCGGGGGCGTCGGCGGCGGTCTCTTCGGCGGGCGCCGCGGCGGCATCCAGCTCGGTTTCGACGGTCAGGTCTTCGGTGTACTTGTCGTCACTCACGACTATTCCTCCTGGAAATGGGGCCGGACCGTGAAAGAAACCCGCCTGCAGGTTCCTGCGGGCGGGTTCGTCGGTCTCAGCCGAAGATCAATGCACTTAGCTTACCGAATCCGAAGTCGAGTAGGCCAGCGAAAAGCATGATTGCGGCGACAAACACAACGACGACAACGAAGTACGTCCAGGTTTCCGAAGCGGTGGGGTAGGTCACCTTCTTCATCTCGTCGATGACCTGCTTGATGAAGAGGAAGATGCCCGCGAAGAAACCAGGCTTCTTCTTCTGATCCTTGACGGCGTCATCACGCTTGCGCGTTGCGCTCGTCTTCGTACGATCTCGGCGCGAGGATTCGACGTCCGAGGCTTTTTCTGCGGCCATGGGAATCCTCCTGCGAAAATATAAGCCTTATCCGCAGGGCAGGCGGGACTCGAACCCACAACCGCCGGTTTTGGAGACCGGTGCGCTACCAATTGCGCCACTGCCCTACGCAGGAAAACCTGCCTGAGAAACATTAGTGGATACCCTGCGACTTTGTCCAACCGAGTGTGACCCCATCTCCACACAAACCCCGGAATCTCAACCAAGGCCTCGTAAATGAGAGGTAGCCCACGTGCGCATTGCGGGGGCGAAAACCCGCGCGGGCGCGCGACGTGGGACCATGGAGGGGTGACCAATACACCTCGCACCCGTGTCTCTGATCGTTTCAACGCCATCACGCCGTCCGCGACCTTGGCCGTGGACGCGAAGGCTAAGGCCCTCAAGGCCGCCGGCCGCCCCGTGATCGGCTTCGGCGCTGGCGAACCCGACTTCGCCACGCCCGACTACATTGTCGAGGCCGCCGTGAAGGCCGCGCGCAACCCCGCGATGCACCGCTACACGCCCGCCGCCGGCCTGCCGGCACTGCGCGAGGCCATCGCGGAAAAGACCCTGCGCGACTCCGGCTACGAGGTCTCCCCCGCCGACATCGTCGTGACCAACGGCGGCAAGCAGGCCGTGTTCCAGGCCTTCGCCGCGCTGCTGGGCCCCGGCGACGAGGCCATCCTGCCGACCCCCTACTGGACCACGTACCCCGAGGTCGTCAAGCTCGCCGGTGCGACCCCCGTCGAGGTGTTCGCGGGCGCCGACCAGGACTACAAGGTGAGCGTCGAGCAGCTCGAGGCCGCGCGCACCCCTCGCACGAAGGTCCTCCTCATGTGCTCGCCGTCCAACCCGACGGGCAGCGTCTACACACCCGAGGAACTGACCGCGATCGGCCAGTGGGCGCTCGAGCACGGCATCTGGGTCATTTCGGATGAGATCTACGAGCACCTGCTCTACGAGGACGCGCAGACCGCGCACATCGTCAAGCTCGTCCCCGAGCTGGCCGACCAGTCCGTGATCCTCAACGGCGTGGCCAAGACCTACGCGATGACCGGCTGGCGAGTGGGCTGGATGATCGGCCCCTCCGACGTCATCAAGGCCGCGCTGTCCTTCCAGTCGCACCTGACCTCCAACGTCAACAACATCGCCCAGGAGGCCGCGCGCGCCGCCGTGTCCGGCTCCCTGGACGCCGTGGACGAGATGCGCGTCGCCTTCGACCGCCGCCGCCGCACGATCGTTGACATGCTGCGCCAGATCGACGGCTTCGACGTTCCCACCCCGAAGGGCGCGTTCTACGTCTACCCCTCCGTCGAGCGCCTGCTGGGTCGCGACATCCGCGGCCGCGTCGCCAACACGTCGGGCGAGCTCGCGGACCTGATCCTCGACGAGGTTGAGGTCGCGGCCGTGCCCGGCGAGGCCTTCGGCCCCTCCGGCTTCCTGCGCTTCTCCTACGCCCTGGCCGACGACGACCTCGTCGAGGGCATCACCCGAGTGCAGGAGCTCTTCGCCTGATGCACGTCACGTTCGAACGGACAGGCGAGGAGACGCCCTTCGGAACCGTCCTCCTCTCCCACGGGTACGCCGAGCACTCCGGACGCTACGCCCACCTGCGCTCCGCGCTCACCCGCGCCGGATACGACGTCGCGTTCTACGACCACACGGGCCACGGGACCTCCGAGGGTCCCCGCGCCCGCGTGGACGTGGGCGCCCTCATCCGCGACTTCGGCGACGCGCGCCGGGCGACCCTCGCCCACGCGCGCACCCCCGACCTGTTCCTGTTCGGACACTCAATGGGTGGCCTCATCGCGGCCGCATCGACCATCCTGGACCCGACGCGGCTGCGCGGCACGGTTCTGTCCGCGCCCGCGCTGCGCCCCCTCCCCCACGTCGCCCCCTCCCGTGCCCGCGCACTCCTGCCGATCGCGAGGCTGAGCCCCGGCCTCGTCGTGGCGAAGGGAGCCTCCGAGATGGAGGTCTCTCCCCTGTCGCGCGACCCGCAGGTCCAGCGCGACTTCGACGCCGACCCGCTCACCTACAAGGGCGGCGTGCCGATCCTGACAGGCGCGACCATGATCCTCCAGGGCGACGAGGTCCTCAAGCGCGCCGCCCGCCTCACCACCCCGACCCTGGTCATGCACGGATCCGGGGACCTCATGGTTGACCTGCGCGGCTCGCGCGACTTCGTGCGCGCCGCCCGCGGCGCTCACCCCAACGCGGACGTGCACCTGCGCATCGTCGACGGCGCGTACCACGAGCTGCTCAACGAGCCCGAAGGCCCCGGCCTGATCCGCGACATCATCAGCTGGCTCGGGGAGCACTAGGCCGTGGACGCGCCCGCTGTCCCCAACCTGACGGCGCCGCGCCCCACGCCTGCGGGCAGGCGCGACCTGTCGACCCTGCCCAAAGCTCACCTGCACCTGCATTTCACGGGGGCCATGCGCCCCTCAACGATGGTGAACATGGCACGCACACAGGGCGTGCGCCTGCCCCCGAACCTGCTGCACGTCGACGCGGCGTCGATGCCGGCAGACGGGCGCGGATGGTTCCGTTTCCAGCGCGCCTATGATTCCGCGCGTCACCTCGTGCGCTCCGAGGCCGCGATGCGCCGCCTCATCCGCGAGGCCGCGGAGGACGACGCCGCCGAAGGCTCCGTGCGCATGGAGATTCAGGCCGACCCGACCAGCTATGCGCCCTACGTCGGCGGCATCACCCCCGCGCTCGAGATCATCATCGACGAGGCCCGCTCCGCCTCGCGCGATACCGGTGTCGACATCGGTGTGATCGTCGCGGCCTCGCGCATGAAGCATCCCTTGGACGCGCGCACCCTCGCGCGCCTGGCCGCTTCGTTCGCGGGCGACGGCCCCGGCGAGGTCGTGGGTTTTGGCCTGTCGAACGACGAGCGTGTGGGTTCGACGGCTTCTTTTGCCCCTGCGTTCCGCATCGCGCGCCGCGCCGGGCTCGTGGGCGTTCCGCACGGCGGCGAGCTCCTGGGGCCTTCCTCCGTGCGCGAGGTTGTCTCCGCTTTGGCACCCGCCCGCCTCGGGCACGGGGTGCGCACCAGCGAAGATCCGGCGCTCCTGCGCGCCGTCATCGACGAGGGCATCGCCCTGGAGGTGTGTCCCACGTCGAACGTGCACCTGGGCGTGTACACGGACTTTTCGCAGGTGCCGCTGCCGACTCTGTTGTCTGCCGGGGCTACCGTTGCGCTGGCTGCCGACGACCCGCTGCTGTTCCGCTCGCGCCTGGTCGCCCAGTACGAGGTCGCGCGCGACGTGTTTGGGCTGTCCGACGAAGCCTTGGCGTCTCTGGCACGTTCGTCGATCGACGCGTCGCTGGCCTCGCCCTCGCGCAAGGCGGCCTGGAAGGCCGACATCGATGCGTGGCTGGCGACGGAGCCTGCAGCGTAGTGCTGCGGCCCCCGCGGCGTAGTGCCTGTGTGGGGTGCGCACCTGATCTGTGAGGTGCTGCCCGCGCGCGAGCAACAACGGTGTAGCTAGTGCGATTAGCGTCTCATTTGATTGAGTGCTACCCGCGCGCGAGCAACAACGGTTGTCACGCGAGGCAGCGCGCAGCAGCTGTTTCTCACCGCCCTCACGATTCTCACGATTCTCACGACTCTCACGATTCGGCACGTTTACCCATAAATGTCGCACGTAATTCCCCCACGCCTCTTTCAAACTTTGAAATCGGATCGTTGATATTCCGCGGTTTTCAAGGCGTGTCCCAGAACACGCTTCGGGGAATTACGTGCGAAATGTAGGGATCCCTCTCTCAGTCCGGTTGTTTCTTTCCCGTCCGATCACCCGAGTCGGCCACCTCGGGACGACCACAGACCCCGGCCTCGTACCTACAGACGACCACTTCAGCAATAGTGCACGCGTGCACTATCATGGAGACATGAGCCGGTTTCGTCGTGACGATGCGCCGTCCCTCGTGCGCGCTGCACGTCAGGACGCGTCCCTCACGCAGGCCGAGCTGGCGGCGATGACCGGGATGAGCCAGTCGACGCTCGCGCAGATCGAGTCCGGCAGGCGCGCAGTCTCCGCCGAACTGCTCGAACGCATCCTCCGCGTCGCCGACTACCGCCCCTCTGTGCCGCTTGCCCGCTACGCGCCCGCGATCAGCAGCTACGCCCAGGAACGAGGCCTCGGTTCCCTCCGCGTCTTCGGCTCGGTTGCCCGGGGAACAGACGGATTCGAGTCAGACATTGACCTGATCGGCACGCCCACCCGCGAGCTATCGCTGTTCGAGTTGGCGGACATCGCATCGTTCGCGTGCGAGCTCACCGGCTTCCCGACGGAGGTTCACGCGGACACTCACGTACCCGAGGCACTGCGAACTGCCGTTGACGAGGCCGTGGCACTATGAGCGAGTCGGCTCCCTTCACCCCTCGGCCGCGAGTGGCGCGCAGACACGCGCCCAGTTTCGACGCTGAGAACTTCCTGCACGAACTCGACGTCATCGCCCACCGCATCGAGCGGGTTGCCGCTGTCCCCGCAGAGGCTTTCAGCGCCGATTGCCCGGAGTATGACTCGGCTTGCATGGTGATCATTCGGCTGGCCGCGTTCCTGGAACGCGAAGAGTACGCGCCCTACATGGATGCCCTGACTTCCTCGGAGAAGCGCGCCCTGCGCACGACCCGCAACATTGCCGCACACTCGGGGTACCAGAGCATGGACGACCAGCTCCTGTGGATGGCCGTCACCCGCAACGTGCCCGACATGATCGAGCGCTTGCGCGCCGCAGCCTCACGCGGATAGGTTACGAACACGCGGATAGGTTATTAACCTATCCACAAGCGAATAACCTATCCGCATCGTGACAACCTATCCGCGAGCGCAGGCCAGATCGGCCTCAACACTCGCACGATTCCACACAGTTCCCCGACAATCTCGCACGTAATTCCCCCACGCCTCTTTCAAACTTTGAAATCGGATCGTTGATATTCCGCGGTTTTCAAGGCGTGTCCCAGAACACGCTTCGGGGAATTACGTGCGAAATTTGGGGAAGTCTCAGCGGCACCCGCAGCACCTGCAGTATCGACGGTATCGACGGAATTTACGGGAGGATGCAAACACAGCCGTTGCCCGGTCCCCGTGGCCCACAGCCACAGCGGTGCCCAAAACGCAGACCACCTCTGCTCAAACCACCAAAATACAGCCATTGTGGCCGAGGTGGTCTGCACTTTGGGCAGATTGCCGGTGAGGGCCATCCTCACCAGCACACAGCGACTGCCGACACCACCTCGGCGGCCGAGGGCTCGCACGCGGATAGGTTACGAACACGCGGATAGGTTACGAACACGCGGATAGGTTATTAACCTATCCACAAGCGAATAACCTATCCGCATCGTGACAACCTATCCGCGAGCGACGCCCCGGATCCCACCGTCACCTCAGGGCCACAGGGCAAGCACCGAAGGGCAGCCAGCACACCGATGTGCTCAAACCGTAGACCACCTCAGCCAAAAACACCCATTTCAAGCGAAGTGGACTGCACTTTGAGACAAGAACACAACACCACCAATAACAACCAACAACCCTCAAAACACCCGGTCCACAAAACCAGACCAGGCCACAATCACCACCACGCGGATTCTTCCACCTCAACGCACTTTCGCGTACCAGACCGTCCCCAAACGCCACCCACAGCAACCACACCCACGACGCCGCAAGACGCATCCCGCCGCAAGACGCCTCCCGCTGCAATCAGCCATGATTCCCCGACAATATCGCACGTAATTCCCCCACGCCTCTTTCAAACTTTGAAATCGGATCGTTGATATTCCGCGGTTTTCAAGGCGTGTCCCAGAACACGCTTCGGGGAATTACGTGCGAAATTTGGGGAGGTCTCGGCGGAATCTGCGGTATCGACGGGATTTACGGGAGGATGCAAACACAGTCGTTGCCCGGTCACCCGTGGCCCACAGCCACAGCGGTGCCCAAATCGCTGGCCACCTCGGCGACCGACGGTTCGCATGCGGATAGGTTACGAAGATCCGGATAGGTTACGAAGATCCGGATAGGTTACGAAGATCCGGATAGGTTATTAAGCTATCCGGATGCGCATAACCTATCCGGATCGTGACAACCTATCCGCGTAACGGATCCGCGAGCGCAGGCCAGATCGGCCTCAACACTCGCACGATCCCACACAGTTCCCCGACAATCTCGCACGTAATTCCCCCACACCTCTTTCAAACTTTGAAATCGAAACGTTGATATTCCGCGGTTTTCAAGGTGTGTCCCAGAACACGCTCCGGGGAATTACGTGCGAAATGTGGGGAGGCCCCGCAGCAGGTTCTCCGGAAAGATGCCAAGGACGGTCGAGGCCACAACGACCGTGACCCGCTACCAGGCGCCGACCGTGACCCTCTACCGGGTGGCCCGCTACCAGGCGATACCGACCGTGACCCGCTACCGGGTGACCGTCTACCAGGCGATGCCGACCGTGACCGGCTCGGGCACCAGGGTCACGCCAAACGCGTCATATACGCGCTCGCGCACGGCGCGGGCCAGGGCCTCGATGTCGGCACTGCTCGCGCCGCCCCTGTTCGTCAGGGCCAGCACGTGCTTCGTGGACAGGGATGCGCGCGGAGGGTCCCCAGCCTCGGGCAGGTGGAATCCCTTCCCGCAGCCCGCGTGGTCGATGAGCCAGGCGGCGCTCGTCTTGACGAGGCCCTCCCCCGCGCCAAAGCGTGGCGCGCCCTCGGGCAGGGACGCGGCCACGGCCTCGGGCAGGATCGGGTTCGTGAAGAAAGAGCCGGCGCTCCACGTGTCATGATCGGCGGGGTCGAGGACCATGCCCTTGCCGCGGCGCAGCTCCAGGACGGTCGAACGCACCAGGGACGCGTCGGCGCGCTCCCCGGCCTCGACGCCCAGGCGCCGGGCGAGCTCGGAGTACATGACGGGGGCGCTCAGGGGCGAGCGCTCCAAGCGGAAGTCCACGGACAGGACCACCCAGCGGCCGGTCGGGCCCCACGGGCGGCCATTCAGGCCCACCTCGCCGACGCTGCGCTTGATAGCCGAGGAGCGGTAGGCGAATCCGAGCTCAGCCGGAGCCAGGCGCACGACGTTACCCGTCAGGCGGTCGTAGGCCTCGACCGAGGAGATGGTTTCGGCGACCTCGTGGCCGTAGGCGCCCACGTTCTGCACGGGGGACGCGCCCACGGTGCCGGGGATGCCGGAGAGCGCTTCGACGCCGGAGAGGCCCTGGGCCAGGGTCCAGGACACGAACTCGTCCCAGACGGTGCCCGCGCCGGCGCGCACGAGCACCGGCCCGGAAGGACCCTCATCGATGATGGAGGCGATCTCGCCGAAAGGCTGCACGTCCACGACCGTGCCCTCAAAGGGCGCGTCGGAGGCCAGCAGGTTCGATCCGCCACCCACGACGAGCAGCGGGCCGCCCGAGGCGTCGGCCGCGCGAACGGCCTCCACGAGGGCGTCGGTCGAGGTGGCGGGCACGAGGCGGGCAATCGGCCCACCCACGCGCAGGGTCGTCAGATCAGCGAGGGTCGTCATGCCCCTAAGCCTAGTCGCACGGCGCGCGTTCGGCCTAACCCCGGCAGGCCTCGGCCCCGCGAGCGCCGGGTGGTACGCACCGGCACGAGGCCGTGGTAAGCCTGCGATCCGGCGCACGCAGCGGTGGGCAGACTGAGGCACGAGGCCGTGGCAGGCTCGTCCCCCTCCGTTCGTTCGCCGGAGGGTAGCGTGAGGATTTCAGGGAATAGTGATGACGATCTTGCCACGGACGTGGCCACCCATGAGCTCCGTGTACGCGGCGCGTACTTGCTCCACGTCGAACGGGTAGGTGCCCGCGATAGTCAGGTTCACCGTGCCGCGGTCAATGAGTCCCGCGACTGTTGCAATGTCGGCGATCTTTCCGTCTCGCCCGCCGGTAAAGCGCGCGCGACGCAGGGCGATCGCGGGAGTTGGAACGAGAGTGCCCACGCGCTCTCCCGGAACACCGAGACTATGGGCCAGCGACGAGTATCCGCCGAAGCAGTCGATGAAGGCAGTGACGGGCGAGGGCGCCGCGTCCTTGATGTGTTGCTCCAGGCCCTCGCCATAGGCCACGGGGATCGCGCCAAGGGACCGCAGGTAGTCGGCGTTGGAGGGACCGGCGATACCGATGACGCTCGCCCCGCGGGCACGAGCGAGCTGTGTGACGAGGCCTCCCACTCCCCCGGCGGCTGCCGCGACAACGATAACGTCACCCGCCTCCGCCCTCACACGGCGGAGCGCACCCATCGCGGTCTGTGCAGCAACACCCAGGCCTCCGGCGACGTCGAAGCTGACGGAGGCGGGTTTGGGGACAACGTTCGTCGCCGAGGTGAGTACGTCCGTCGCGAGTGCCCCGTATTCCCGAGCGGACCAGGGAGCGGCGCGCAGGAGGCCGATAACCTCGTCCCCCACGCACACGTTGCTCACCGCCGGGCCGACGGCCGTCACGACGCCGGCAAAATCCTGTCCGACGCCCCGTAGCGGCCGCTCCTTGCCGCGAGCGAACCAACGGGCAGGGTGAACGATGGTGCGGACGACCTCGAGGGGCCTCGTCAATCCACCGAAGAGCTTGTAGTCAACAGGGTTGATGCCGGCGGCCCGCACCTTCACGAGCACCTGCCCCTCACCGGGCGCAGGAAGGGATACCTCGCCTTCCTCGAGCACCTCAACGCCTCCGAAACGACGGTATCCGATCATTCGCGCCATGATTCTTCTTCTCTCATCGAAGCGACACTGAGCGCCACGTCACAGGCGTTCCTGCCCACCAGGATACACCGACCGAGTAGCCGAAGAAAGGCGCAAGGACAAGCCGGATACGCGGCCTGTCTAGTCGCCAAACACCAGGTCCGTGCGCCTGGTTCCACGCCGGTCGGGCACCTGCCCGGCAAGCACGATGCGAGGAGGATCGGCAGGGCGACTAAGGCGAGCGCTCGGTGGTAGCCGATGTGGTCGGCGATGAGGCCGAGGAGGGGCGGGCCGATGAGGGCCGCGCCGTAGTTGACGGTGGACAGGACGGAGACGCGCGCGGGCGTCATCACGGGGTCGACGGACAGGGCGGAGATGCCCAGGGGGAAGCCGAGGGCCGAGCCGATGACCCACAGGGCGATGCCCGCGACCGCGAACAGGTGGTGCGGCGCGAAGGCCACGAGCAGCAGGCCCACGACCGCGCCGGGCCTAGAAGTTTCCCTCCGCCAACTCTCGCAGCGCCGCCTTCTCCAGCTCGGCTTGGCCCAGCAACTGTTTCAAGCGCGCGTTTTGCTCGCGCAACTCACGCAGCTCCTTGGCCTCACGACGACTCATCGACCCATAACGCTGGCGCCACCGGCACAACGTCGCCTCGCTGATACCCAGCACGCGGCAGGCCTGGGCCACACTCATGCCCTCACCTCGCAACGCCTCGGCCTTCTCCAGCTTCACGACAATCTGCTCAGGCGTGTGCTTCGAGAACTTCCTCATGGTCATCCATTCTGCCCGGCCACAAGCAGCCAGGACTACTCAGAACAACCCTCTCACAACAAACGGTCCAAAAAACCCAGACCCCTCCAGCATGCTCTCGCTCCTCATCGTCGAGAAATGGAACATGCGGATCTTTTTTGTTCCGCTCGCTATACTTAGCTTATGTTGTCAGACAAATCTGTGCAAGAGATTACAGCACAAGTACCCGGATCCACCGACGCAAACCGGGCGGCACCAGCGCACATTGATACGCGATCCTCCGTCACGATGGACGCGATCAAGTCCTACATCCTGCGCCACGGGCTGCGCCCCGGGGACCACCTGCCCACCGAATCCGCGCTGTGCGCCGACCTCGGAGTCTCGCGCTCTTCGGTTCGTGAGGCACTGCGCAAACTCCAGGCCCTCGACATCGTCACAGTCCGCCAGGGATCGGGCTCCTACGTCGGAGACATGTCGCTGCAACCCCTGGTCGAAACCCTCGTGCTGCGCGCGGCCCTCGACGACATCAACGGCGTGCAGTCCCTGCACTCGATCGTCGAAACCCGCCACGCCCTCGACCTCGGGATCGCGCTGCCACTCACCCGAGCCATGAAGGGCACATCCAACCCGGAACTGTGGGAACTGGTCAACACCATGACGGACCACGCCCACTCCGGCGCCACCTACCTGGACCAGGACATCGCGTTCCACTCCGGGCTGCTGGCCTACCTGAAGAATCCGCTCATGCACCAGCTCGTCGCCGCCATGTGGCTGGTTCACCAGAGCGTGACCCCTCAGCTGGCCGCAGCCTCGCGCGAGGAGATGGAGGACACCGCCGAGGCGCACGCCGCGATCCTGCACGCGTGCGAGGCCGGGGACGTGGAGGCGTACGCCGCAGCAGTCGACGCCCACTACGAACCCCTCATGGCCATCATCGAAGGCCGCTGACCAGGAGCCCCGGCCCGTGCGTCAACCACCTGCACGTAGGTTTGCTCCCCCACGCGCACGACGTAGGGCATAGCAACCTCACCATCAACGGTGGCCGTGGCTCCCGAGGTCGAGAAGAGCGCGTCCGCGCCCGTGACCTCGTAGTGGGCATCCGTCATATCCGCGTAGGTCAGCTCCGCAGGGCCACTCCCCCACGCCCACCACGCGCGCAGACGCTCACCGCCCGCGCTCGAGTCCATATAGCCGACGGCTCCCTCGCTCGAGGCGAACGCCAGGTGCATGAGTCCGCCGCCGTCGACCCCCACGCAGGCATCCGACGAGACAGGCGGGGCACCCCGTCGGTAGCTCGCGCGGATACGACCAGCCACCGCGCCCATCGCGCTCCATCCAGCGGATTCGGTTCGGATTCGGCAGGTCCGAGGCCATGGTCAGCCCGTTGAAGTCAGCTCCCGTGCCCGAGGCCGGGGCGGGCCGCTCGTCGAAGAAGAGAATGAGACGCTCATCACGGAGCCTCACAAGGGCAGGAATACGAGCCTCACCTGCACCGATCGGTGCGACGATCTGGCGGGCACCCACCCGACATCGCATGTCATAGCTCTCACTCATGCGGACGGCATACACGAGTGACGCCGCATACACAGAAAAGCCCCGGGGAACTTTTCGTTCCTCGGGACTCTTACTGTGAAACCGTCAGCGGGTCTCGCGGTGCGCCGTCGACTTGTGGCAGCGCGGGCAGTACTTCGCCAGTTCGAGACGATCCGGCGTGTTACGACGGTTCTTCTTGGTGATGTAGTTGCGCTCCTTGCACTCCGAGCAGGCCAGAGTGATCTTGGGGCGAACGTCCTGAGACTTGCTTGCCACGGTTGTTTCCCTCGCTTTGTTTCGTCGCTCCTGCGACCTGTCGAATAAAGAGTTGGTAGCGGGGGCGGGGCTCGAACCCGCGACCTCACGATTATGAGTCGTGCGCTCTGACCAGCTGAGCTACCCCGCCGCCGGAAGCGGAAGAATCCGCGACCGGAGCCCCGAAAGGGAATCGAACCCTTGACCTTCTCCTTACCATGGAGACGCTCTGCCTACTGAGCTATCGGGGCAACGCCGAGAAGCTTACCTCAACTCCGACCGCCGAAGCAAACCCGGAACCTGAGAAGCACCTCACAGGCGTACTCACTGAAACCAGCGAGTGGTGGCAGGTGAGGGATTCGAACCCCCGAAGCACGAAGCGTCTGATTTACAGTCAGATCCATTTGGCCGCTTTGGTAACCTGCCTTTGCGCCGCTCTCGCGGTGCCGTGAAAGAATAGCATTAAAATGATCCCGAGCGCCAATCGAAACTTTGATTGGCGGAATTCCAACGAAAGGTGCCCCTCATGGCAGACTCCTCCTTCGACGTTGTCTCCAAGCTTGACCGCCAGGAGGTCGACAACGCCGTCAACCAGACCGCCAAGGAGATCGCCAACCGCTACGACTTCCGCGGCGTCGACGCCGCCATCACCCTCAGCGGCGACACAATCGCGATGGAAGCCAACTCCGCCTCCCGCGTCATGGCCATCCTCGACGTCTTGCAGTCCAAGCTGATCCGCCGCGGCCTGTCCCTGAAGGTTCTGGACTACAAGGATCGCGAACCCAAGGCCTCCGGCAAGCTCTTCAAGCTGGCATGCCCCCTCAAGGAAGGCATCCCCCAGGACACCGCCAAGAAGATCTCCAAGCTGATCCGCGACGAAGGCCCGAAGGGCGTCAAGGCCCAGATTCAGGGTGACGAACTTCGCGTTTCTTCGAAGTCGCGCGACGACCTCCAGGCCGTCATCGCCCTGCTCAAGGGCCCCAAGGGCGAGGAACTGGACGTCGCCCTCCAGTTCGTGAACTACCGCTGATCACGTTTCGCAGCTGTGGCGTGGCGGCCCACACCGGGCCGCCCCGCCACATTTTTGTTGCCCATTCCACTCAATGTCCGCCGCTGAGGCACAGGGGGCGGAGGGGACGACGATCGGCAAGCACCCGGACAGCGCCCGGACAGCGCCCGGCAAGCACCCGGACAACACCCGGACAGCGCCCGGCAAGCGGACAGCAAGCCGCCTCAGTAGCCCGCGATCTTCTCCAGGCGCGCGATGCGCTGATCCATCGGCGGGTGCGTGGAGAACATGCGGGCCAGGGACTCGCCGCGGAACGGGTTGGCTATCATCATCGCCGCGACGTTACGCGTGGACGGCGTGTCCGCCATCGGACGACGGTCGGTCGTCATCTCGAGCTTGCGCAGCGCGGAGGCCAAAGCGAGGGGATCCTGCGTGAGCATCGCGCCGTCCTCGTCCGCATCGAATTCGCGGGTGCGGGAGATAGAGAACTGGATGAGCGTCGCGGCAATCGGCGCCAGGATACTCATGGCAAGAATCCCGATGATCCCGAAGAGCCCCGATCCGCCGCCCTCCTCGTCGCGTCGTCCGGAAACGCCAAAGAACATGAGGAACTGAGCAACGGACGTGATGACACCGCCCATTGCGGCCGCCACCGAAGAGGTGAGGATGTCGCGGTTGTACACGTGCATCAGCTCATGCCCGAGGACTCCGCGCAGCTCGCGCTCATTCAGGATCGCCAGGATGCCCTCGGTACAGCACACAGCCGCATGCTCGGGGTCGCGGCCCGTCGCGAACGCATTGGGCGTCATCGTCGGGGCGACCCAGATGAGCGGCATCGGTTGGCCCGCGCGCTCGGACAGCTCGCGCACGATCGCGTACAGCTCGGGGCGCTCCAGCTCACTCACCGGATAGGCGTTCATCGAACGCAGCGCCAACGACGCAGAGTTCCAGTACGCGTACGCGGTCTGCGCCAGCCCAATACCCGCAAAGAGCAGGATCCAGAACGCCTGCCCCGTGCCGCGCGATACAAGTGCCCCAATGCACACCAGCAACGCCCACATGCCGCCCAGCAACAGGGTCGTCTTGAGGCCATTGTGATAGTTGCGCTGAGCCATGCAGGTGATCCTAAAGAGGTTATCTGGGAAGCACCTGAAAACCAGCCGAGTCACCGGTGGGAATTCGCGCGGAATCCCCCGGTCAGGGACGAGGCCGTGGCTCACCTCCGCTCAGTGGCTCTGTCCCGCCGCGGCTGGCACGCGCGGCTACGACTTGCACACAACATTCCGCCGTCCCCCATGGCTCACCGGCGAGGCCGCCACCCACTCCCCCACACGCGAACGAGGCCGCAGCCGGAAAACCCGGCCACGGCCTCGTCACTGAAAGGAAACGACTCAGTTACGTCGTCCCGGACCCGTGTAGTCGTCGAAACGTTCGGGGGCGGTGGGCACGCCCATCTCGCCCATCTCGCCGATCAGGTCGGCGGAGGCAGCATCCACCTCGGCACCGCGCGAGATGTCGGTCATGACGCGGCGGGACACGACCTTGACGCGCTCGCGCGTGCCGCGACCGCCCGGAAGCTCGCCGTAGTCCTCGCCCAGAGCCTGCTCGTACGCATCCAGCAGCTCCCAGCCCTCCCACGTCGTGAACTCGACGCCGCGGGACTCCAGGAGGGCCACCATGGCCTCGTGCCCCACCTCGGCAGTGTTCGCGTGCAGACGACCCTCGTTCGCGTCCTCCACGAGGTGCGTGATCGTCTGCTGCGCGTCCGACTTGGTCGAGCCGATGAGGCCGACGGGGCCGCGCTTGATCCAGCCGGTCGCGTACACACCGGGGATGACGGCGGCGTTTTCGTCCTTCGTGGTCTCGCCTTCGATGACGCGCCCCTCCACGTTCGGCACGACGCCGGCGCGCGTGTCGAAGGGCAGGCCCGGGATCGGCGACGAGTAGTAGCCCACCGCGCGGTAGACCGCCTGGACCGGCCACGTCGTGATGACGCCCGTGCCCGACACCGAGCCGTCGCCGTTCAGGGCCGTGCGCTCAGTGCGCAGCGCCTTCACGTGACCGTCCTCGTCGGCGACGATCTCGACCGGGGCCTGGAACAGGTGAATGTGGATGCGACGCGACGCCGTGTGCTCCTCGGGGTCCGCCATCGCGTAGTTCGTCAGCGTCTTCACGACCTGACGCTGCTGGTTCGACGCGCGCAGCGCCTCCTCCGAACCCTCATCGAAGTCGAAGTCTTCCTCGGAAACGATGACATCCACGTCCGGCACCTTGCCGAGCTCGCGCAGCTCCAGCGGCGTGAACTTCACCTGCGCGGGGCCGCGGCGGCCGAACACGTGAACGTCGGTGATCGGGTTGTCAGCCAGGGCCTCGGCGACGTTGGCGGGAACCTCGGTCTTGAGCATGTCCTCGGCGTGCTTGGCCAGGACTCGCGACACGTCGAGCGCCACGTTGCCGACGCCCAGGACCGCCACCTCGCGGGCCTTCAGCGGCCACGTGCGCGGGTAATCCGGGTTGCCGTCGTACCAGGACACGAAGTCCGCGGCGCCGTAGGACTCGGGCAGGTCCACGCCCGGAATGTCGAGCGGGTGATCGCGGTCAGCGCCCGTCGCGATAATGATCGCGTCGTAGTGGTCACGCAGATCGTCGATCGTGACATCTCGGCCAACCTCAACGTTGCCGAGCAGGCGAATGTCGCCACGCTGGAGGATCTTGTACAGGGCGACGATGATCTGCTTGATGCGCGGGTGGTCGGGCGCCACGCCGTAGCGCACGAGCCCGTACGGCGCGGGAAGCCGCTCAAACAGGTCGATATTCACCTCGAGTCCCGACTTCGACAAAATGTCCGACGCGTAGATGCCAGCGGGACCGGCGCCGATGACGGCAACGTTGAGCGGTGCCAAGCGAGTTCTCCTTTTTCGTGACCGCGCGCGTTTGCGCGCACCTGGGCACCAAGTCTAGCGCCCCTGCGGCAAGGTGAACCTCAGCTGAGACGGCAAACACAGCCATCGGCGCGTCACTTCGGGGGACGAGGCCTGGGCTGAGCCGTGCGCAGCTGCGCTGTCTGCGGGAACGCGTGGAGAGGCTGCGGAGGTCTTGAAGGCGGAAGTGTCTGGGTGTGAGGGGTGTCGGCGGCGGTGCCTGGTGTATTTTCCGTTCGTCGGCCGAACATGTTGGGTCCGATTCCCCCGGACGCGGCCGGAGCACGCCGAAAGTGGTCGAGCCGCGTCATGAACCCCGTGCTCAGCACGCAGTCGCCCTAGCCCGCAGCGCGAAACCCGGGCCACGAGCGAAACCGAGCGCGCATCTCATCCGAATGCGCCCCACATTCCACCCACGCCGCGACACCTCACGCCCCACTTGCCCACAGTGCAGTCCACCTCGGCTACAACAGCCCATTTTCACCAGTTCTCACCAAAGTGGACGACGGTTTGAGCAGCAACCCAACGACTCACCGCCAACTCAGAGGCCAAACATGGGGGTTTTGCGACCATAGGCCCCCGACACGCCGGCGACACGCCGCCCGAAGCCTCCTATGGTCGCAATTCCCCCCGCTCGCACACTTAGACCCACCTCAAACACAACCACATCGACAGAGATACCCTCAACACTGGATACCTCCGCACCCTGTCAAGTCC
>NZ_JAPWAG010000030.1:0-27887 GCF_041432775.1 Pauljensenia sp. 20925_1_34
CCACTTGCCCACAGTGCAGTCCACCTCGGCTACAACAGCCCATTTTCACCAGTTCTCACCGAAGTGGACGACGGTTTGAGCACCAACCCGAAGTTGTGTCCTTCGTAGTGGTGTAACACCACTCAGCTACAAGAATAAGTGCGGTGCTGGCCACGCATCACGCTACGAATCGCCGTAGCTAGCACCTCCCAGCGTCACGCAGGCACCGAGCTAGTCGCGAGCAAGCAAGCACGACACCCGTTACGGGGCTCGACACCCGATCAGGAGCAACGCACCCGATCAGAAAAGGTGCAATGCCTGCAGATCGGGTGCAGCGCCCCAAACAACAACCACAAACGCGGAAGCGGGCAGTGAACGCAGGCACGACAAGACCACCCCAGGCCCGCCGCAGCCACATCACAACAACACGCCCAGAAGCGGCCTGAACACCACTCCACAAAACCCAGGACTTCACACCTGGGCCCGACAGGTGGTCGCACTAACCCTTTCATGCGCAGCTGGACCCGACACGTGGAGCATGGGCACCCCCGCCCACGCTCCACCCATAGGGTTAACGTGCGCATCCAAGGGCCCAGGTATCCACCCATCGGGCCGAACATGCCATCCAACAGCGGGACGCGCCCGGGTACCACAACATGTCCTCCAGCCCCACATCGGCACCGTGGTCCACCGGGCGCGCCACTCCCCGAACCACGCGGCCCACGCCGCAGCCGCCCACACCCCTCCGCGAGCTGCGCACATACAGCGAGGCCGGGGCCAGCCGCGCAGACAAGCGCGCCGACCCCGGCCTCGTGAAGGATTCAGACCAGGCGATCGACCATCAGGTTGGCGAACGCCTCGAGCGCGGTCTTCGGCTCGCCCTTGGGCAGCGCGGACAGAGCCGCAACCGCGTCGCGCGCCCAGGTACGCGCAAGCTCGCGCGTCTCCTCGAGCACGTCGTGGGCGCGCAGGCGCTCCACGACCGAGGCCAAGGCCTCGTCGGAGGACAGGTCGCCGGTCAGGTCTCGCAGGATCTGAGCCCCGGCCTCGTCGATCATGCCGGCGGCTTCGCGGCGGCGCAGCAGGAGCACGGGCAGGGTATCGACGCCCTCACGCAGGTCGGTGCCGGGGGTCTTACCCGACTGCTCGCCCGACGAGGCCAGGTCCAGCACGTCGTCGGCGATCTGGAAGGCCACGCCCACCTTCTCGCCGAACTCGGACACGACGTCGGCGACCAGCTGGCCCGCGCCGGACAGGAGCGCGCCGAAAGAGGCGGCCGTGGAAACCAGCGAACCGGTCTTGTCGGCCAGGACCTGCAGGTAGAAGTCAACGCGATCGGTGCCGGACGTCGGCCCGAAAGTCTCGTTGAGCTGCCCCTCGCACAGGCGCTCAAACGTGCGGGCGTGGTGGGCGACAATCTCGGGGCCCAGCGAGGCAACCAGCAGCGACGCGCGGGCGAACAGGATGTCGCCGGCGAGGATCGCGCGGTTGTTACCCCACAAGTGCTGTGCCGAGGGCACACCGCGACGCGTCGGCGCGGAGTCCATGACGTCGTCGTGGTAGAGGGACGCCAGGTGCGTCAGCTCGACGGCGGCGGCAGCCGTGATGACCGGGTCGCCCAGCGCGCGCTCGGGATCACCAAGCTGGGCGCACACGAGGGTCAGCAGCGGACGCATCCGCTTGCCGCCGGCGACGGCCAGGTGACGCGTCAGCTCGTCCGTCAGGTCACGCGAGGATGAGACGGCGTCGAGCAAACGACGCTCGACGACCTCGAGCCCCGGGGTGATACGGGACTCGAGGTCGGGAACATGAAGATCGGGTGTTTGAGCGCTCACGGAATCAGTATGACGATCTTTTCAAGCACGCTCAACACGGGACCCGGGAACACGCCAAGGGCGATGGTCCCCGCCGCGCACACGACGATGGCCAGAGCCGACAGGCCCTCCGACTTCACCACGACAGCATCCTCACCGGGTTCGGTGAAGAACATGACGCGCACGAGGCGGAAGTAGTAGAACGCCGTAATCGCCGAGGCCACCAGGCCAACGATCGCAAGCCAGCCGACGCCGCCCTTGATCGCATCCGAGAAAACGACGAACTTCCCGATGAAACCGCCGGTCAGCGGGATACCCGCGAACGACAGCAGGAACACCAGCATGGAGCCCGCGATCCACGGGTTGGTGCGGCCGATGCCCGCCCACTTGGACAGGCTCGGGGCCTCGCCCAGCACGTTGCCCTCAGCGTCACGGCCGCGCACGAGCGCAACCACGCCGAAGGCGCCGACCGTGGCCAGGCCGTAACCCAGCGTGTAGAACAACACATGGCCCGTGCCGCCCTTCTGGAGAGCGAGGATGCCCATGAGGATGAAGCCCGCGTGCGCGATCGAGGAGTATGCCAGCATGCGCTTGACGTTGTCCTGCACGAGGCCCGCGAAGGTACCGACGAGGATCGTCAGCACGGCGACGCCGGCGAAGATGTACAGGAGATCCCACTGCATGTACGCGGCGACGGCCGTGTAGAAGCGGATCATCGCACCGAAGGCTGCGACCTTGACGGCGGCGGCCATGAAGCCGGTCACCGGGGTCGGGGCGCCCGTGTAGACGTCGGGGGTCCACGCGTGGAAGGGCGCGGCGCCCACCTTGAACAGGAGGCCCACCATGACGCAGAAGACGCCAATGAGGACCATCCAGTCCATGTTGGTGCCACGCGCGATCGCGGCGCCCACTGCGGAGATGCGCAGCGAGTTGGCGAAGCCGAAGAGGAACGCCGAACCCATCAGCATGAAGCCCGAGGAGAAGGCGCCGAGCACGAAGTACTTAAGCGCGGACTCGTAGGACAGCTGACGGCGGTGACGCGCGGTCGCGGCCATGATGTACAGCGGCAGCGACATGACCTCGAGGGCCACGAAGAGGGTCACGAAGTTATCCGCGGCCGGGAAGATCATCATGCCGCCCAGCGAGAACAGGGTCAGCGGGAACATCTCGGAGCGCTGGTAGCCCTTGCGATCCGTGAGCTCCTCGGCAGCCGAGTCGGGGCGGTCGGAGGGCTGGCCCGCGAACGCGCCGTCGCCGACGGACGTGCGGTCGGCCATGACCAAGACGGCCATGAATCCGATGATCATGAGGACCGACTGAGCGGCGATCGTCAGCGGGTCCTCGATGTATTCGCCGAGCGAGGCCGGGGCCTCGAGCACGGGCACCCACCGCAGGCCGAGCACGGCGGCCGCTCCGGACGTCGCCAGGATCGACAGGCCGATCACCATGGGACGGCGAGCCTTGGCGGGGGCGAAGGCCTCGACGAGGATGCCGAGGACCGCGCCGCCGAGCACGATGAGGATGGGCGCGAGGCTCATCCACTGAACCTCGGGGGCCTGGAAGTTAGCCATGGGTAGGACGTTCACTGTGCGCTCCCTTCAGCGGTGGCGCCGACCTGGGAGTGAGTCAGGCCGAGGTCTTGAGCAACCGGGGTCAGGGCGCTCACGAGGGGCGCCGACCAGATACCAAGGACGAGCATCGCGACCACGAGGGGCGTCATGACGCAGCGTTCTCGCGCCCCGAGGTCAGCCAGGTCTTCCTTGCCCTTGCCCGGCGCGCCCGTGAAGACGCGCTGGTAGGGCATGAGCACGTAGAGGGCGGCGATAACGACGCCGAGCACCGCGAAGAGCGCCAGCGGACCGGAGACCGTCCAGGTGCCCATGAGCACCAGGTACTCGGGGACGAAGCCGGACAGGCCGGGCAGGGCGATCGAGGCGAGGCCCGACATGAGCCACAGGCCCGCCAGGACCGGGGTCACGCGCTGCATGCCGACGTACTCGCGCATGTCCTGGGTGCCGCCGCGGGCGCTCAGCCAGCCCGACAGCAGGAACATCGCGGCGATGGAGACGCCGTGGGCGACCATGTAGAACATGGCGCCGACCAGCGCGATCTGCGATCCGATGAAGATGCCCAGGACCATGAAGCCGAAGTGCGACACGGAGGTGTAGGACACGAGGCGCATGATGTCGTTCTGGCCGTTGGCGGACAGGCCGCCCCACAGGATGGAGATGACGGCGAGGACGCACATGACCCACTTCGCGGAGGAAGCCGCGCCGGGCGTGAGCTGCAGGCACATCGTGATCATGCCGAAGGTGCCGATCTTGTCCAGCACGCCGACCAGCAGCACGGAGGTGCCGGGGCGAGCGGTGGCGGCCGTGTCGGGCAGCCACGTGTGGACGGGGACCATGGGGGCCTTGATCGCGAAGGCGACGATGAAGGTCACGAAGACGACCATCTGGACGGGCACTGCCAGGTTCGGCAGCATCGCGGCCAGCATGTCCATGCGGAAGAAGGCCGTCATGTCGGTCTGCGCGGCCGAGCCGAGCGCCCAGATGTAGATGACGCCACCGAGCATCACGAGGCCGCCGAACAGCGAGTACAACAGGAACTTCATCGCGGCCTTGTGACGCGCTTCCTCATCGCCGACGCCGTAGCGCCCGATCATGAAGTACAGCGGGATCAGCATGGCCTCGAAGGCGACGTAGAAGACCGCCAGGTCGAAGGCCGCGAAGATCAGGACCATGAAGGCCTCGAGCGCGAGCACCAGCGCGGGGTACGCGCCGCGGTCCTCGTTCTCGTCCCAGCCTGCGACGAGCACGATCGGCACGAGCGCGAGGGCCAGGAGGATCATGACGAGGCCGAGGGCGGTCACGGCGACCGACCAGGTGACGCCGATCTGGGGGATCCAGGTGCGGGACTCGTAGAGCTGGTACGAGGCCGGGGCGGCCCAGTCGAAGCGGGTGGCCGCCGCGTAGATGCCGATGGCCAGCTCGACCAGGGCGACCGCCAGGGCGATCAGGCGCCCGGCGGAGCGGCGCAGGGCCGGGACGAAGCCGAGGAGGGCCGCGCCCGCGGCCGGCAGGGCCACGAGGACGGTCAGCCACGGGAAGTTAGTAACAACCATTGCACTTTCCATTGTCGTGTACCCCTTACAGCCAGAATCCGAAGACGATGACCAGGGAGAGGATGACGCCTCCCAGGATGTAGGCGGCGTACGAGCGCACGAGGCCGTTCTGGGTGACGCCGACGAGTCGTCCGAGCAGCTGGGATCCGGCGCCGAGGCCGTTCAAAGCTCCGTCGATGGCGCTCGCATCGCCGACGGTTGCGACGGTGACGAGGCCCTTGGCGGGCATCATGAACAGGGTCTCGTTGACGGTGTCCTGGTAGAGGTCGCGGCGCGCGGCCTCGGTCAGGGCGTTGCCTGCCGGGACGGCGGTGGGGACCTCGTCGCGGCCGTACTTCATCCACGCGATGAGCGCGCCGATGATGACGAGGGCGAGGGTGGCTCCCTGAATGACGTATTCGTTCATGACGGGCTCGCCGTGCATGACGTGGCCGATCGAGGGGACCAGCCAGTCGGTGAAGGTGTTCCCCACGGAGAGGGCGCCGCCGAGGACAACCGCGCCGATGGCGAGGATGATCATCGGGATCGTCATGAGCGGGCCGGACTCATGCGGGTGCACCGGGGCGCCTTCCGCTTCGGTGGTCCAGCGGTCCTTGCCGTGGAAGGTCATGAAGAACAGGCGCGACATGTAGAACGCGGTCACGCCCGCGCCGATCATCGCGACGGGGCCGTAGACCCAGCCGGCCCACAGGGCCGTGGTGCCACCGAAGCTGTCGGCACTGAAGGCGGCCTCGATGATCTTGTCCTTCGACCAGTAGCCGGAGAACGGCGGAACGCCGAGGATGGCAAGCCAGCCCATCATGAACGTCAGCCACGTGACCTTCATGGCGCCGCGCAGGGCGCCGAAGCGACGCATGTTCACCTGGTCGCCCATGCCGTGCATGACGGAACCGGCGCCGAGGAACATGAGGGCCTTGAAGAAGCCGTGGGTGAAGAGGTGGAAGATCGAGAACGCCCAGCCGATGGGGCCCAGGCCCGCACCCAGCATCATGTAGCCGATCTGGCTCATGGTGGAGGCGGCGAGGACCTTCTTCATGTCGTCCTTGGCGCAACCGACGATCGCGCCGAAGAGGAGCGTGATCGCGCCGATGATGGCGACGGCGGTCGCCGCGATGGGGGCGGCCATGAAGACGTCGCCGGAGCGGACGATCAGGTAGACGCCGGCGGTGACCATCGTGGCCGCGTGGATGAGCGCGGAGACGGGGGTCGGGCCAGCCATGGCGTCACCCAGCCACGCCTGCAGCGGGAACTGCGCGGACTTACCACAGGCGGCAACCAGCAGGAAGAATCCGATGACCGTCGCGGATGCCGCGGGGATCGACTCGACCTGGGAAGAGACGACGGAGAAGGACACCGAGTGGAAGGAGGCGACCATCGCCATCATGGCGATCAGCATGCCCATGTCGCCGACACGGTTCATGACGAAGGCCTTCTTGGCTGCGACCGCGTAGGCGGGCACGTGGTTCCAGAAGCCGATCAGCAGGTAGGACGCCAGGCCCACGCCTTCCCAACCGGCGAAGAGGCCGGCGTAGGAGTCCGCGAGGACCAGGGTCAGCATCGCCGCGATGAAGAAGTTCAGGTAGGCGAAGAAACGGCGGCGGGCCTCGTCGTGCTCCATGTAGGCGATCGCGTACACGTGGATGAGCGAACCGACGAAGGTCACCAGGATGACGAACGTGATGGACAGCGGGTCCACGAGGAGACCGAAGTCGACGGTGAAGTCACCGGCGGGGATCCACGTGAACAGCGTCTGGCCGAAGCGGCGCGCCTCCACGGGGGCGTTCCACATCTGGGCGGCGATCAGCGCGCCAACCACGAAAGTCGACCAGGACGCGAGGGTCGCCAGCAGGTGGCCCCACTTGTCCGAGGTACGGCCCAGCAGCAGGAGCAGGCCTGCGCTGGCCAGGGGGATGAGGATGAGCAGCCACGCGTAGGCGGCGACTCCGGTGGCAGCAACCGTGTCGTGGACGGTGAGAGCCTGCGGGGAGATGAAGGTGGTCATGAGTTACGTCCTCCCTCAGTTCTTCAGCAGGTTGAGATCGTCCATGCTCGTGGTCGAGCGCGAACGATAGATGGACACGATGATCGACAGGCCGACGACGACTTCAGCGGCCGCCACGACCATGACGAAGAACGCCATGATCTCTCCGTCGACGTTGGAATTGATGCGCGAGAACGTCACGAGGACGAGGTTCGCGGCGTTGAGCATCATTTCGACACCCATGAGCGCGATGACCGCGCTGCGGCGCACGAGGACCGTGGTCGCTCCGATGGCGAACAGCACACCCGCGAGGATGAGGTACCAGGCGAGGCTCACTTGCTCTCCTCCTTCTTCTCAGTGGGGGTGGTGGTGCGCGCCTTGCGGGCCCGAGGCTGGGCCAGTCCGGTGGGCGCGGCGGCGCCGGGCATCCCGAAGGAGCCGGAGCGTGGAACGTCGGGCGTGCGCCCGATGGTGTAGGGCGACTCGTCGGCCTCGGAGGCACCGGCGCGCGCGAGGGCGAGCTGCTCGGAGACCTCGGGGGTGACCTCGCTGATCGTGCGGGCCAGGCCGCGCACGCGCAGCACGCGGGGCACGGACTCCTCGACGGGGGCCAGGGTCTCGCCCGACAGGGCGGGAACGTCGGCCGCGTTCGACTGGGCGTAGACGCCGGGGGCGGGCAGCTGGCCGATGCGAGCGCCCTTCTCGGCGAATGCGCGCATCTTGGTGCGGGCCGTCTGCTCCTGGTTAACCTTCGGGCCGAGGCGGTCGGAGTGGGTCAGCAGCATCGCGCCGACGGCGGCGGTGATGAGCAGGCCGCCCGCGAGTTCCATACTCAGCCAGTGCTCCTGGAACAGCGTGATTGCCAGGTCGGTGACGGGCTGGTCGGAGTAAGGGTTGACCTCGCTGGGGGCGTAGGTGGCGGGCACGGACTTCATGATCGCCGTCGTGAGGATGACGATCAGGCCGAGGCCACCCAGGACCGCCGCGACGATCGCGCCGCGGCGCTGGCGGGCGTAGTCGTCGGAGGTGCCGATGCCGATGAGCATGATGACGAAGAGGAACAGCATCATGATCGCGCCGGTGTACACGACGATCTGCGCGACACCCAGGAAGGGCGCGTTGTTCGCGATGTACAGGACTGCCAGGCCGAGCATGACGCCGACCATGCAGATGACCGAGTGCGCGGCCTTCTTGAAGAAGAGGACACCCAGGGCGCAGCCGACCATGAAGATAGCCGTGCATACGAAGAGGATGATCTCTCCCGTTGACCCCATCATGGGCCAACCGTTGGACAGGTTCATCAGTGTGCCTCCTCGGAGACTCGTACCGTCTTGAGGGACGGGTCGTCGGGGCGGCGGCTCGCCACCCAGTCGACCTGGGCGGCGGTGGGGCCGGTGACGTCCCCGCGGTAGTAGTCGATGTCGTTCTTGCCCTCGACCATGGGGTGGGGCGTTGCGAGCATGCCGTCGGAGAGGGGGACCAGCAGGTCTCCCTTCTCGTAGATGTCGTCCTCGCGGGTGTACTTGGCGATTTCGAAGTCGTTCGTCATCGTCAGGGCGCGCGTGGGGCACGCCTCGATGCACATGCCGCAGAAGATGCAGCGCAGGTAGTTGACCTGGTAGACGCGCCCGTAGCGTTCGCCCGCCGAGTACTGCTCGTCGGGGGTGTTGGACGCGGCCTCGACGAAGATCGCGTCCGCGGGGCACGCCCAGGCGCACAGCTCGCAGCCGACGCACTTTTCCAGGCCGTCGTCGTAGCGGTTGAGCTGGTGGCGTCCGTGGAACCGGGGCATGACGCGCGCTGGTTCGCGCGGGTACTGCTCGGTGACGGTGGGCCGGAAGAAGGAAGCCATGGTGACTCCGTAGCCGGCCATGGGTGCGACGAACTGGGCGAACGCACCCTTGGGGTCATGCTCGAAGAGCATTTCCTCGTCGGTGGTCTTCTCACTCATCGGTGGCCTCCTTCGGGCTCTCAAGTGCCGAGGCCGTGGCCAGTGTGCCCTCAATGGTGGCGGTGGCGCGCGGGCTGGCGACGGGTGTTTGTCCGGGCAGCGGCGGGACGGGGAAGCCGTCTTCGAAGCCGGTGTATTCACGTTCGGAGGCGGCAACCGGCTCGGGTTCGGGCTTGTCGGTCAGCCAGATGATCACCAGGGCGATCAGGAACAGGCCGCCGACGCCTCCGAAGAGAACGTGGTTGGGAAGCTGAACGAACTGGGTGATGCCGCGCACCAGGGCGACGAGGACGAGCCAGCCGAGCGCGATGGGCATGAGGCGCTTCCAACCGAGGTTCATGAACTGGTCGTAGCGGAAGCGCAGCAGCGTGGCGCGCGTCCAGATCATCAGGAACATGAAGAACCAGATCTTCAGGAAGAACCACAGCAGGCCCCACCAGCCGGAGTTGAGGAACTCGACGTGGGAGAGCGGCCACGGGGCGTGCCAGCCGCCGAAGAACATCGTGGTGGCCACGGCCGAGACGTTGAGCATGTTGACGTACTCGGACAGGTAGTACCAGCCGAACTTCATCGACGAGTACTCGGTCATGTGGCCGGCGACGATCTCGCCTTCGGCCTCGGGGAGGTCGAAGGGAAGACGGTTGACTTCACCGACGGCGCTGATGCAGTAGATGACGAACGCCGGGAACAGCGTGAATGCCCACCAGAACTGCCCCTGGGCTGCGACGATCTGCGAGGTGGACATGGAGCCCGACATGAGGAACACGCTCACGAGGGACAGGCCCATGGCCAGTTCGTAGGAGATGACCTGCGCGGAGGAACGCACGGCGCCGTACAGCGGCAGGGTCGAGCGAGTCGACCAGCCACCCAGGACGATGCCGTACAGACCCAGCGACGCGATCGCGAGGATGTACAGGGAGGCGACGGGCATGTCGGCCAGCTGCATCGGCGTGGAGATGTTGCCAATCTTCACGTTCGGACCCATGGGGATGACCGCGTAGACGCTAAACGCTGCGAACGCTGCGATCGCGGGGGCCAGGAAGTACAGGAACCTCTCGGCCCGGCGGGTCCACATGTCCTCCTTGAAGAGGAGCTTGCCGGCGTCGGCGAACGCCTGGAACAGGCCGAGGGGGCCGGCGACGTTCGGGCCGGGACGCGTCTGCATGCGGCCCAGGCCTCGGCGCTCGACCCACAGGGCCAGGAGCACGTTGGCGATCAGGAAGACGATGATGAACACGGCCTTGATGAGGCTGAGCCACCAGGTTTCCTGGCTGAAGTCCGCGGCGGTGTACTCCGGGACTGCGAAGGGAGCGAGTGTCATCGTGCCACCTCCTGCGTGGCGCGCAGGGTCGCGACGGTGCCGACACCGCCGAGGTTGTCGTGAATAACGGAGCCGGTGGAGCACTCGGGAACCCACGCGACGGAGTCGGGCAGGTCCGCGATGGCGGCCGGCAGGGTGAGCGTGCCGCGCTCGGTCTCGAGCGTCGCGTCGGCGCCGGGGGTGATGCCGGCGGCTGCCAGCGTCGCGGCCGAGGCCAGGAGGACGGGGCGGCGGGCCGAACCGGCCAGCCACGGGGCGCCGTCCTGGAGGCGACCGGCGTCGATCATGGGCTTGTGGGAGGCCAGCAGGACCTCTCCCTTGCCCGCGGCGACCGGGGCGTGGGCCGAGGCCGGGGTGAAGGCCTGCGGGGTGCCGTCCCACTCCATGAGGGGGTTGACCTCGGCGTACAGGTCGGCCAGGGCGGTGATGCCCAGATCGTCGTCGAATTCCTCGGTCAGGCGCACGAGCACGTCGCGGTCGGTCAGGGAGGTCGCAGAGCGGGCCTGGCCGAAGGGCCGCAGGCGGCCCTCCCAGTTGATGAACGTGCCGTTCTTTTCAACGGCGGGGGCCACCGGCAGGACGACGTCCGCGCGGTCGGTGATCTCCGAGGCCCGAACCTCGAGGGAGACCAGGAAGGGAACCTCGTCCAGGGCGGCGCGAACGGCACCCGGATCGTCGAAGTCGCGCACGTCGACACCACCGACGACCAGGGCCTTGAGCTCGCCCGCGGCGGCTGCCTCGATCATCTGCTCGGCGTCAAGGCCGCGCTCGGGCAGCTCGCCCCACCCAAGGTCGGCGGCCCCGGCCTCGTCAATGGTGCGGCCGAAGGGAGCCAGGCCCGGGAGGAGGCCGGCCTCGATGGCGGCGCGGTCGCCGGCGCGGCGCGGGACCCACGCGAGGCGGGCGCCCGTGCGCTCGGCCAGAGCGACGACTGCGGAGAGCAGGCCGGGGACCCGGGCCGCGCGCTCACCCACGAGGACGATGCCACCGGAGAGAGCCTCAGCCAGGTCGGCGTAAGCGCCGCCAGCGGCGATCGCGTCGACGACGCCGGGCTCGGCGCCGGGGGCCGCGTGCAGGACGCGAGCCTTCATCTTGCGCGAACCGGCGGAGGTGAAGGGCGCGACCGTGGCGACCTTCAGGCCGGACTTGCGGGTGGCCTTACGCAGGCGCAGGAACATGGCGCCGCACTCGTCCTCGGGCTCGAGGGCGACCAGCAGCACCTGCCCGGCGCTCTCCAGGTCCTTGTACGTCGTCTCCAGGCCGGAGCCGGCCACGTGGGACGCCAGGAAGGAGCGCTCTTCCTCCGAGGAGGGGCGCGAGCGGAAGTCGATCGAATCGGAGCCGACGACGGTGCGCGCGAACTTCGACCATGCCCAGGCGTCCTCGAAGGTGAGGTGGCCGCCGGGCAGGAAGCCCACGGACGAACCCGCCTGCTCGAGGCCCTCGCGGACGCGGTCAAGCGCGTCGGACCAGGAGGTGGGAACCAGCTCGCCGCCCTCACGCACGAGCGGGTAGGTCAGGCGATCAACCTTGTCCCACTCGAACGCGAAGCGATCCTTGTCGGTGATCCACTCTTCGTTGACCTCGGGGTCGTTGCCGCTCATGCGACGCACGACCTCGCCGCGACGAATGTCCTGGCGGATCGCGGAGCCCGACGCGTCATGCTCGGTCACGGACGCAGTCGACACGAGGTCGAAGGGACGCGCGCGGAAGCGGTAGGACGCGGCGGTCAGGGCGCCGACCGGGCAGATCTGGATGATGTTGCCCGAGAAGTAGGACGCGAAGGCGCGGCCCGACACGTCGCGCTCGGCGACGGAGAGCTCACCCTCGTTAATCGAACCGACGATCGCGTCCGTGCCAAACGGGGACGACAGGGACGAGGTCGAGGCCTCCTTGGCCTTGGGGTCGAAGAAGTCCAGGGTGGTCGAGTCGAATCCGCCGACCTGCTCGCCCATGAAGTAGTGGTGCTCCGTGGGAGCCGTGCCACCGCCTCGGCCCTGCAGGTCCATGAACACGTCGCCGGAGATCTCCTTGCCGAAGCGCACGCAGCGCTGGCACAGGATGCAGCGCTCGCGATCCAGCAGGATCTGGGAGGTCAGGCGCAGCGGCTTCTTAAAGGTGCGCTTGGCGTCCGTGAAGCGGGACTTGCCGCGGCCATCCGTCATCGCCTGGTTCTGCAGGGGGCACTCGCCGCCCTTGTCGCACACCGGGCAGTCCAACGGGTGGTTAATGAGCAGGAACTCCATGACGCCGTGCTGGGCGCGCTGGGCCACCTCGGAGGTGTGCTGGGTCTTGACGACCATGCCCGGGGTGACGGTCTGCGCGCACGAGGGCTGGGGCTTGGGCATGAAGCGAAGCTCGCCCGTGTTGCGGTCGGGCATGCCGACCTCAACCAGGCACTGGCGGCACGCGGCCACCGGGGCCAGCAGCGGGTGGTCACAGAAACGCGGGATCCGAATGCCGGCCTGCTCGGCCGCGCGGATCACGAGCGTGCCCTGGGGGACAGAAACCTGAACGTCGTCGATGGTGACGTCGATCATGTTGGGCGCGTCGCTCATCGGCCACCTCCTCGCGCGTAGTTAGCGGACGCCTCGTAGGGGAAAAGCTCGCGGGCGGGCGTGGTGAGACCGGCCTCGAACTCGTCGCGGAAGCGCTTGATGCCCGCCATGATCGGGGTTGCTGCGGCGTCGCCGAGCGGGCAGAAGCTGCGGCCCGCAATGTTGTGTGCGATCTCGTCGAGCAGGTCGACGTCGCCGGGGCGACCCTCGCCTCGCTCGAGGCGCAGCATAATTTGCTTCATCCAGTAGGTGCCTTCGCGACAGGGCGTGCACTTACCGCAGGACTCGTGCTGGTAGAACTCGGACCAGCGGGTGATGACGCGGACGACCGAGACGGTCTCGTCGAACACCTGCAGGGCTCGCGTACCCAGCATCGAACCGGCCGCACCCACGGACTCGTAGTCGAGGGGGGTGTCCAGCTCGTCTTCGGTGAAGATCGGGGTGGAGGAACCGCCGGGGGTCCAGAACTTCAGCTTGTGGCCGTTGCGGATACCGCCCGCCATCTCGATGAGCTCGCGCATCGTGATGCCGAAGGGGGCCTCGAACTGGCCGGGGTTGGTCACGTGGCCCGACACGGAGAAGATGCCGTGTCCCTTGGACTTTTCGGTGCCCATCGAGGCGAACCACTCGGGCGAGTTGCGGAAGATACCCGCCACTTGAGCGATGGTCTCCACGTTGTTGACCACCGTGGGGCGCGCGTACAGGCCGGCGACCGCGGGGAAGGGGGGCTTGAGGCGCGGGTGGCCTCGGCGTCCCTCGAGGGAGTCCAGCAGGGCCGTCTCCTCACCGCAGATGTAGGCGCCGGCGCCCGCGTGGGCGGTGATGCGCAGGTCGCCGAGCACGCCGGCCTCGGTCGCCTCGCGTACGGCCTCCAGCAGGCGGCGGTACACGTGGGTGACCTCGCCGCGCAGGTAGACGAACGCGTGGTCACAGCCGATGGCGCGCGACGTGATCGCGATGCCCTCAATGAGGACGTGGGGGTTGCCCATGATGAGCGGGATGTCCTTGCAGGTGCCCGGCTCGGATTCGTCGGCGTTCACCACGAGGTAGCGGGGGCCGCCGTCGGCCGGGGGCAGGAAGGACCACTTGAGGCCAGAGGGGAAGCCTGCGCCACCACGGCCTCGCAGACCGGAATCCTTGACGGCCTGCACGATGTCCGCGGGCTCCATGGTGCGGGCCTTGTCGAGGCCCTTGTAGCCGCCGCGGGACCGGTAGGAGTCCAGCGTCCAGGAACGCTCCTCTCCCCACCCGTTGGTGAGGATCGGGGTCAGCGGCCCGGGCGTCACGTATGCGGTGCTCACTTCGCCTTCACTCCCTTCTTATTCGAGGCCTTCGTGGATGCCTTCGTGGCCTTCGTGGGGGCCTGGTCGGCGGCCTTGTCAGCCACCGGCTCGGTCCAGCCGTTCTTCGCGGCGATCTCGCGGCCCAGGAGGGTCGAGGGGCCAGCGGAGGGGCCTTCGTTTTCGTGGCCGTCCAGGAAGCCGGCCAGGACGCGCTCGTTCTCCTTGAACGTGGGGGCCACGATCGGCCCGCGCGTCGGGTGGATGTCGCGGCCGGCCTGGATGTCCTCGATCATCGCCAGCGCCGACTCGGGGCTCTGGTTGTCGAAGAATTCCCAGTTGACCATGACGACGGGCGCGTAGTCGCACGCCGCGTTGCACTCGATGCGCTCGAGCGTGATCTTGCCGTCTTCGCTGGTCTCGTCGCTACCGACGCCGACCTTCTCGGAGACCTTGTCCCAGATCTCGTCTCCGCCCATGACGGCGCACAGCGCGTTCGTACACACGCCCACCAGGTACTCACCGGTGGGGTGACGCTTGTACTGCGTGTAGAAGGTCGCGACGGCGCTGATCTCTGCGCGAGGCAGGTCCAGCGTCGCGGAGATGAAGTCGATGCCGTCCGGGCTGACGTAGCCGTCGACGGACTGGATCAGGTGCAGCATCGGCAGCAGGCCGGAGCGCGAGTGACCGTCCGGGTAGCGGGCGATGATCTGCGCGGCGTCCGCCTGCAGGCGTGCCAAGGTGTCGGGTGTGTAGCTCATCGGTCAACGCCTCCGAGAACGGGGTCGATAGCGGCCAGTGCGACGACCACGTCGGCCAGCTGGCCGCCTTCGGTCATCATGGCCAGCGCTTGCAGGTTGGCGAAGGAGGGGTCGCGGAAGTGCGCGCGGAAGGGGCGCGTCCCGCCGTCGGAGACGAGGTGGACGCCCAGGACGCCCTTCGCGTGCTCGACGGTCTGGTAGACCTGGCCGGCGGGCACGTGGAAGCCCTCGGTGACGAGCTTGAAGTGGTGGATGAGGGACTCCATGGACTCCCCCATGATCTCGCGGACGTGCTCGAAGGAGTTGCCCTGGCCGTCGGTGGCGACCGACAGGCGCGCGGGCCAGCCGATCTCCGGGTCAGCGACCATCGTGGGCGCGCCCTCGCACTGGTCGAGCTTGGCGAGCACCTGCCAGATGATGCGCAACGACTCGTAGCACTCGTCGAAGCGGACCATCGTGCGGTTGTACACGTCCGACTTATCGCGGGTGGGAACGTCGAATTCGAAGTTCTCGTAGCCGCAGTAGGGCTGGCTCTTGCGCAGGTCCAGGGGCAGGCCGGCGGCGCGCACGCCGGGGCCGGTCGAGCCCAGGGCCATGAGGCCACTCAGCGGCATGACGGCCACGTCGCACAGGCGCTTCTTGAAGATCGGGTTCTCCACGAGGATGTCCTGGAGCTCGCCGATGTCCTTGCGGGCCCGGCGCAGGCGGTCGCGAATGTAATCCGTGGTGCCCTCGCCGATGTCCTGGACGACGCCGCCGGGGCGGATGTACTCGTGGTTCATGCGCAGGCCGGAGATGCGCTCGAAGATGCGCAGGATTTCCTCGCGGGCGCGGAAGCCGATCGTCATGATCGTCGTGGCGCCCATTTCGTTACCGGTCGAGCCGATGGCGACCAGGTGCGAGGCGATGCGGCACAGCTCCATCATGAGGATGCGGATGAGGGACGCGCGCTCAGGGATGTCCTCTTCGATGCCGAGGAGTTTCTCGACGCCGAGGCAGTAGGCGGCCTCCTGGAAGAAGGGGGCGACGTAGTCCATGCGCGTGCAGTATGCGACGCCCTGGGTCCACGTACGGTACTCCATGTTCTTCTCGATGCCGGTGTGCAGGTAGCCGGTGTCGATGCGGGTCTCGCGGACCTTTTCGCCGTCAAGCTCGAGGATGAGGCGCAGAACGCCGTGGGTCGCGGGGTGAACCGGGCCCAGGTTGACGACGATGCGCTCGGAGGTGATGGCCTCGATCTCGTGCAGGACGTCGTCCCAGTCGCCGCCCTGGGTGAGGACCTCGGGGATGTCCTCGATGGGCAGGTCGGTCGCGCCGGCGGGCGCGTGGAAGGCGGTGGTCATCAGTTCACACTCCTACGAACGTCGGCGGAGGCAGTGACGGCTCCCTTGAATTCGACGGGGATGCCGCCCAGCGGGTAGTCCTTGCGCTGGGGGTGTCCGATCCAGTCGTCGGGCATCGCGGTGCGCGTGAGCGAGGGGTGCCCGGTAAAGACGATGCCGATGAGGTCCCAGGTTTCGCGCTCCTGCCAGTCGTTTCCGGGGTAGACGGAGACGATGGAGGGGATGCGGGGGTCCTCGTCGGGGCACGTGACCTCGAGGCGGATCATGCGGTTGTGCGTGATCGAGTACAGGGGGTAGATGGCGTGCAGCTCGCGGCCCTTGTCGAGGGGGTAGTGCGCGCCGTTGGTGCCCAGGCACAGCTCGAAGCGCAGGTCCGGGTCGTCGCGCAGGTACTTGGCGACGCGCGCGATGTGCTCGCGGGCGATGAAGATGCCGAGCTGACCGCGGTCGATGGTGACCTTCTCGATGACGTCGGCGACCGCCAGGCCGTCGGCGACGATGAGCTCTTCGAGGACATCAACGACCTGGTCGAACCAGGAGCCGTAGGGGCGGGAGGCCTCGCCGGGCAGGAAGGAATCGGAGACCAGGCCAGAGAAACCGGAGGTGGAGGAGTCGGTGCCGGCGCCGAAGAGGCCCTCGCGGTGGGCGATCGGCTCGGGCAGGGCGAAGCCGCGCTGGGACGAGGCCTGGGTGGCCTCAGCCGACGCGCTGCCTTCGGGGATGGACACGTCACTCATGCGAGGAGTCCCTTCATCTGGTGGGTGGGCGTCGCCTCGAGGGCGGCCTTCTCGGCGGCTCGGGCGATTTCGCGGCGGTGCACGCCGAGGGGTTCCTTGCCGATCTGCTCGCGCAGGACGAGGACCGCGTGGATGAGGGCCTCGGGGCGCGGCGGGCAGCCAGGCAGGTAGACGTCGACGGGGACGATGTGGTCGCAGCCCTGGACGACGGCGTAGTTGTTGAACACGCCGCCGGAGGACGCGCATGCGCCCATGGAGATGACCCACTTGGGTTCGGGCATCGAGTCGTAGACGCGGCGGATAATCGGGGCCATCTTGTGGGAGACGCGGCCGGAGACGATCATCATGTCGGAGTGACGCGGCGAAGCACGGAAGACCTCGAGGCCGAAGCGCGCCATGTCGAATCGGGGGGTGCCGGCGGCCATCATCTCGATGGCGCAGCACGCCAGGCCCATGGTGACGGGCCACTGGCTGTACTTGCGTGCGAGCCCGAGGACTTTTTCGACGCTGGTCAGCGCGATGCCCGCGGGCAGGGATTCTTCAAGTCCCACTTGTCTATCCTTACTTCTCTATTAGTAGTCCAGGCCGCCGCGTCGCCATTCGTAGGCGTAGGGGACGCACAGGGTGACCAGGAAGCTCATCATGACGACCAGCCCAAACAGGCCCAGCTGGTTGAAGCTGACGGCCCACGGGTACATGAACACAACTTCAATGTCGAAGATGATGAAGGTCATCGCGACCAGGTAGTAGCGCACCGGGAAGCGACCCTCGGTGAGGTGGGCGCTGGTCGGCTGGATGCCACACTCGTAGTTATCGGCCTTGGTTGTGGACTTCTTGGTGGGGCCCAGGATCGCGGAGGCGACCAGGCCTCCGAAGGCTAGGACGAGGGCAGCTGCCGACATGATGAGCAGCGGCACGTAGGGATTCGTCATCGTTCCTCCCGGTTATCGATGGTGGTGGTCATGCGGGTCGCACCACCTTGGTCAGCATGGTGATGAGTTGGTCGTCGAAGTCGCCCCCGCTCCTCTCGTACCCGTCCGACAGGAGTTTGTGGACGAGCGTCATGAGGCGCGGAATGGGCAGCCCGACGTTCGTGCAGGTGCGCATGATCGTCGGGTTTTCGATGAGCGCGACGAAGATGCGGCCGAGCTGGTAGTAGCCGCCGTATTCGTCGCGGAGCATGTGGGGGTATTCGCTCATGGCGCGGTCGATGCCGGCGCGGTGCGAGCGGGAGCGGGCCTGCGCGATGCACGAGGCCGCGTAACGCCCGGCCTTCATGGCCGGGGCGATGCCTTCACCGTTGTAGGGGGAGACCATGCCGCCGGCGTCGCCGACGAGGACGAGGCCCTGGGTGTAGTGAGGCTTGCGGTTGAAGCTCATGGGCAGGGCGGCGGAGCGAAGCTGACCGATCTGGTTGTCGGGGGTGAAGCCCCATTCTTCGGGCAGGTTCGCGGTCCAGGCCTTGAAGACCTCGCGGTAGGGCAGGTTCGTGGCGCCGGCGCGCGAGGCGACGGAGCCGAGGCCGACGTTGACGATGCCCTCGCCCATGGGGAAGATCCAGCCGTAGCCGGGCAGCAGGTCGGAGGCACCGGGGGTGCCGCTCCACAGTTCGAGGTGGGATTCCATCCACTCCTCGTCGCCGCGGGGGCTGTGGAAGTAGGCGCGGGCGGCCACGCCCATCGGGCGGTTCATCTTCTTTTCGAGGCCGAGGCTGGTCGCGAGGCGCGCGGCCACTCCCCCGGCGTCGACGGTGATGGAGGCCCGGACCTCGAACGTCGTCGCGTTCTTGCCGCGCCCGCTCTTAGCCGTCACGCCGACGACGCGGCCGGAGCCGTCCTGGAGGGCACCCGTGACGGTCACGCCTTCGTAGAGGCGAGCCCCGGCCTCGACGGCGCGCTTGGCGAGGGCGTGATCGAGGTCCATGCGCGCGCGGGTCATGCCGTAGCCGGGCAGGGACTTCTGGTCGGGCCAGTCCATGTGGACGGTGTGGCCGCCGCCGATGACGGTCAGGCCGCGGTTTCGCATCCAGCCGGTGGTGTCCACGCCCATCGCAATGAGCTCGTGGACGGCAGCCGGGGTGAGCCCATCGCCGCAGATTTTGTCGCGCGGGAACGGGCTTTTCTCCAGGAGGACGACATCGAGGCCAGCCCTGGCCAGGTGGTAGGCGGTGGAGGACCCGCCCGGGCCCGCGCCGACGACGACAACGTCAGCGCTCATGTCGCTAGGCATAGTGGATGCCACGGCATTCCTCCGTCATGTGGGCGCGCGGGTGCATCCGCGCCAGTGTGCAAGGCGGACGAGGTGTGCACATCACCTCATTCCGCCCGCCAGCCTAGCTAGGTCACCCTCACCTCGCCGGGCACAGAAGTTTTCCGCGCATTTTCGGGCAACGAGGCCATGGATGGCCGCGCTCTCACCCAACATTTGCGCAACATTTCTTTGTTGTAAATGCCCGCCGCGGCCTCGCCGTCCGCGAACGCTCACGGACGCCGCTCCCGCTCACCCAACCCGCCCACGACAAAGGCCGGGACCCCGCGTAGGGACCCCGGCCTCGTCAGTGAAAAATCACGGCAGCGGCTTGACCGCGCGGTGCATGCAGGCGATACCGCCGGTGAGATTGCGGTACTCGACCTCACTCCAGCCGTTCGCGGCGACCATGCGAGCGATCTCCTCCTGGGCCGGCCACTGGCGGATCGACTCGACCAGGTAGTCGTACGCTCCGTCGTTCGTGGACGCCAGGCGGGCCATCGTCGGCATAACCGTCTTCTGGTAGGCCGAGTACAAGCCGCGGAAGGCACGCGACGGCGGGGTGGAGAACTCCAGGATCACGAGGCGGCCGCGCGGACGCACGACGCGCGCCATCTCGCGCAGCGCCAGAGCCGGGTCGGGAATATTGCGCAGGCCCCACGAGATGGTGACCGCGTCGAAGGAGCCGTCCTCGAAGTCCAGGTCCATCGCATTGCCGTGCACGAACTCGATCTCGGGGTGGCGCTCGCGGCCCACCTCGATCATGCCTTCGGACAGGTCGCAGGCGACGACCTCGGCGCCACCCTTGGCCAGGGCGACCGACGACGCGCCGGTGCCGGCGGCCAGGTCGAGAATGCGTTCGCCGGGGTGGGGCGCGACCGCCTTGCGCAGGGCGGTCATCCACACGTGGTTGAAACCGCCCGTCATCAGCGTGTCCATCATGTCGTACCGCGTCGCGACGGAGTCGAACATCGACGCAACTTCGGTGGGATCCTTGGTCAGATCGGCGCGTGGGGTGTCAGTCATGCGTTAATCCTCCCACGTCTTTCAGCGTGCCGCCGCCCCTGCTTCTACCATTGGACGCATGCATGACGACTTTGGATGCTCGCGCCTTGTATTTCGGGCGTTGGTCCTGCCCCCGCAGCACCCGGGGTCTACTTGCTCACTGACTTCTCTGCTCCCTTCATCGGGCGGCGCGGCCTGGTTCGGCGAGCGCCGCTCCATGATCGGCCTGAGCCGCGCCGTGACGCTCGAGTCCGCCTCCCCCGACGCGATCACCCGCGTGCGCCGCGCGTGGGAGGCCACCCCGGCCTCGCCCCTGGAGGAGGGCGCCCCCTCCCCCGTCCTGTTCGCGTCCTTCGCGTTCCGCTCCCCCGCCCGCTCGGTGGCGTTCGTCCCGGCTCTGACCCTCATCGACGAGGCCGGGGCGCGTTGGGCGATCACCGCCGGCATCGGGGATGCTCCGGATCCGCTGGCTGCCGTGTCCGAGGCCGTGGCGGCAGCGCGGCCGACCGCTCGCGTGCCCGAGTCTTTAACCTTTGGCCAGGGGTCGATGTCGCGGACCCAGTGGCGCGATTCGGTGCGCTCGATGGCGGCGCGCCTGCGCGAGGGCGCGGCCGACAAGGCCGTCATGGCGCGCGACATGACGATCCGCTGCCCGCACGGCTTCGACGAGCGCTTCCTGCTCGAACGCCTGAGCGACCTGTACCCGTCGACGTGGCGTTTCTGCGTTGATTCGCTGGTGGGGGCGTCGCCGGAGATGCTGATCGCCGCCGCCTGCGGGACCGCGTCGTCGCGCGTCCTGGCAGGCACGTGTCAGCCCGGCGAGGGGCAGGCCCTGGCGTCGAGTGCGAAGGACCTGCGCGAACACGCACTGGCGTCGGAGTCCGTGTCCTCCATCCTGGAGCGCCTGTGCCTGGACGTGCGCACACAGGGCCCGTTCCTGCTCACCCTCCCCAACGTCACCCACCTGGCGACAGACGTGCGCGCCCGGCTCGGGTCGGCGCACCTGCTGGACCTGGTCGCCGCCCTGCATCCGACGGCGGCCGTGTGCGGCACTCCCCGCGACGCCGCGATGCGCCTCATCGAAGAGCTGGAGGACACCGAGCGCGGCCGCTACTCCGGGCCGGTGGGCTGGGTCGACACGGCCGGCAACGGCGAGTTCGCGATCGCCCTGCGATGCGGCCTGGCCTCCGGGACTCGCCTGCGCCTGTTTGCCGGGGCAGGCATCATGCCGGATTCGGACCCCGACTTGGAGTTGACCGAGACCGAGGCCAAGATGCGCCCGCTCCTGGACGCCCTCGGGGTGTGACGGCGGCCCGCTGGCGCGCTCAAGCTCGTTGCTCTCCTTCGCGGATAGGTAACGAGCACGCGGATAGGTAACGAGCACACGGATAGGTAGCGGGCACGCGGATAGGTAACGAGCACGCGGATAGCTTATGAACATACGGATAGCTTCGTAACCTATCCGCGAGTGGATAACCTATCCGCGAAGACGAAACCTATCCGCGAGCGCCCAAACAACAAGGCCATCCGCGCCTCTCCCCACGCCAGAGGCAGGCCCAGCAACGCAACACGCCCCTGCCCCCGCCCCGCCACACGCACAGGCCCGCCATCCCACGAGGGGACGGCGGGCCTCGTCAATGACGAGCGCGAATTAGGAACCCTGGATCGTAACGGCGACGTCCTGAGTCGAGCCGTCCCGAGCGATCGTCAGGTTGATCGTGTCGCCCGCCTTGTAGCGGCGCACATAGCCGATGAGCTGCTTGGGGCTGGTGACTTCCTGGCCTTCGACCTTGAGGATGACGTCCCCGGCGCGCAGCCCGGCAGCGGCGGCACCGGAGCCGGAGGAAACCTCCTGAACCTGCGCGCCGACGTAGGTGTCGGAGCCGACGGTGGCGGTCGCGGCCTTGACGGTGACGCCGAGCAGGCCGTGGGAGGCGAAGCCGTTGGTGATGAGCTGTTCGGCAATGGACACCGTCAGGTCTGAGGGGATCGCGAAGCCCAGGCCGATCGAGCCAGCCTGCCCATCCTCTGAGGTGGCGAGCGACTTGATCGAGGAGTTAATGCCGATCACCGCGCCGGTCGAGTCGAAGAGCGGGCCGCCGGAGTTGCCCGGGTTGATCGAGGCGTCAATCTGGATCGCGTTGGTGATGACCAGGTCGGAGGAGGCCTGCGTCTGATCCTGCGAGGCGGAGCCCTCGTCCATGGAGACCTCCACGGGGCGGTTGAGCGCGGACACGATGCCGGTCGTGACCGTGTTCGACAGGCCCAGCGGCGCGCCGATCGCCATGACGGGGGCGCCGACCTGGAGGTTCTGCGAGCTCGCGAAGCGCGCGACCGTCAGGTTCGACGGCGGATTTTCCAGGCGGATGACGGCCAGGTCGGTGGTCTTGTCGTGGCCGACGATGCGCGCGGCGTACAGGCGCCCGTCCGCCAGGGTGACCTGAAGCTGGCCGCCGTCGATTGCCGGGGAGATCACGTGGTAGTTGGTGACGATGTCACCCTGGGCGTCGTAGATGACGCCGGAACCGGTGCCGCCCGAGGACGCTCCCTGGCTCTGGATGGTGACGACCGCGGGGGACACGGCCGCGGCGACTGCGGTCCAGTCGGCGACGTCGCTCGACGCGGGCACGGTCGCGACGGTGCCGTTGTTGAGGTTCTCCGCCGTGGCGACGCGCAGCAGCTCGGGGCGCACGTACAGCATCGCGCCCAGGGTCAAGCCGATCGTCAGGAGCATTGCGCCCAGCAGGGCGACCCACCCGGGTCCGCGCTTCTTGATGATGATGGTTTGTCCGGGTTCCGGGGACGAGGCCGGGGCCGCGTATCCGGTGACCGGCATTCCTGCGGGGGGCGCGTAGGTGCCGCCCGAGGCCTCGCCGCGCTCTGCGCCCGGCGCGGAGTGCGCGGGGGCGGCGGGGGTGGCAGGTGCCGGGATCGTTGTGGCCGCGCGCATCTCTTGAGTGGCGTCACGCTCGGTCTGCGCCTGCGCGGCGGCCGCTCCACCCACAGTAGGCCTGGACGCGGCGTCATGATCGGCTTGCGCGGGTGCCGGGATCGTTGTGGCCGCGCGCATCTCCTGGGCGTCACGCTCGGTCTGCGCCTGCGCGGCGGCCGCTCCACCCACAGTAGGCCTGGACGCGGCGTCGTAGGAGGAGCGCGGGTAGCTGGGCGCGGGCTGGGTGCCAGAGCCGGTGTCGGGGGCTGGAATACGAGGCTCAGTCATGGTTTCCTCTAGTGTCAGTTCATTAGTTATTCACCAGTATGAGGCGTTTCTTCCAACGAGCACTGGAAGCGCCCTGTGAGTTTCCTGAATGATGGACCCGCGCATGCGGCGGGTACCACCGCGCGCACGAACGAAGGCCCCCCAAATCTCGCACGCAATTCCCTTACTACAACTTTCAACCAACCCCACAAACGTTGCAATTCCAACAACTCGATTTCAAATCTTGAAATACTCACGCAGGAATTACGTGCGACATTGTTGGGGAACCGTACCAAGGTGGAGCGGTGCATGGAGAGCGCGGACGGTAGAAGCCCTCAGGCCCGCGCACGCGACCTAGGAGGCGTTCAGCGCGTTGCGCGCCTGCGCGTACAGGTGGGCCGCCCGCTCGACGGGCGCGTGGATGAGGCGCGGCCCGGCCGGCGGATCAGCGAGAACCGCGGCAAGCTCGCTCGGGGTGGCTGCGCGCGCAAAGCCGACGCCGTAGGCGGCGGCGAGCGCCTCGTAGTTGACGTGTTGGGCGACGCCAAACCAGCGGTCGTAGGCCTCGGGAGTGGCAGCATTCCCATGCTCGAGGGTGGCGAAGATGCCGCCCCCCTCGTCGTCGGCGACGATGATGTCAAGCTCGGCCCCCGTGGCCGCCGCGAGCGCCAGCGAGGAGGCGTCGTGGCATAGGGTCAGGTCGCCCATGACGGCAGTAACGCGCGAGGCCTGGGCTCGGCCGCGAGCATCGTCGCGCGGTTCGCCAGCTCGGTCAGGCGTGGCTATGCGGGCGCTGCCGAGTCCGGCGGCGATGCCGACGGCGGTGGCAATGGTGCCGTCGATGCCAGCTTGGCCGCGGTTTGAGAACACGGGTCGGCCCGCCAGGGATTCAACCGCCAGGTCGAAGGCGCGCACGGGGTTAGAGGCCCCCAGCACGAGGGGCCCGCGAGTCACCGAGGCGACGGCGCGCGCCAGAGAGAGCATGGTGCGCCCAGACCCCGCGGCCAGGAGAGCGTCGATGCGCAGGCCTGCCTCGTCGGCGGCGGCGTGCACGCGGGCGGCCCACTCGGCGCCACAGGTCGGCCGCAGGGGCGCGGCCAGGGCAGGAACGATGACGGAGGCGTTGCCGGAGATGTCCACCCAGGGTGCGTGGGCGTCGACGACGACCACGCGCACGTCGGGGCGCGCGAGCAGCGCGTGGATGGGCCGCGACAGGGTGGGTCTGCCGGTCACGACGACGGTGTCCACCTCGCCCGCCAGGGGGGAGGAGACGATGGCTTGTTCGTAGGGGGTCACTCCCCCGCCCGCCCACGCCCCGGAGGCGGGCTCGGCCAGGAGCGGGAACCCGGAGGCGCGCGACCACTGCGCTGCGAGGGGCGACGCTCCCTCGCCGGCGACGATCAGCCCGGCGCGTGCGGCCCCTACGACGTCCTCCCAGCGCTCGGGCGCGGCGCTGGTGGGCTGCACCCGGGTCGGGCGCGGGACGAACGAGGCCATGGCCTCGTCCTGCGAATCGCCCGCGGCACCGGACGCCCGCGACTGCGGCGTGAGCGGATCGCGGAAGGCGACGTTGATCTGAACGGGTCCGGGCGTGCCGGTGGGCGCCCCGCAGGCGGCAGCGACGGCGCGCGAGAGCTGGCCGACGAGCGCGCGCGAGGGCTCCTGCGGTTCCAGGTCGACGCAGGCGCGCGCGTGCACGCCGAAGAGGCCGGACTGGAAGGTGGCTTGGGATGCGCCGACGCCGCGCAGCTCGCCGGGCCGATCGGCGCTCATGACGAGGAGGGGCAGGCGCGCGTGGGAGGCCTCGAGGACGGCGGGGGTCAGCTCGGCGACGGCGGTGCCGGAGGTGACAATGACGGCTGGCAGCGCGCCGGTGCGGGCCAGGCCCACGGCCGCAAAACCGGCGCCGCGTTCGTCGAGGACGGGCATGGCATGCCCGCCGAACGCCCCGGATTCGAGGGCGTAGGCGAAGGGCGCGCTGCGCGAGCCCGGGCAGTACAGGACGTGCGTGAGGCCCAGGTCATCCAGGGTGGACAGGATCGCGCGGGCGGTGTCGACGGAGGGCATGGGCCCAGCCTACCGGGATCCCGCCCCCAGGTGCTCAGCCATGCCTTCGAGGCGCATTCCCCAGCGGCTCACGAGGTCGGAGTCCTGCGGGCCGCGCCCGATGAGGTCCAGGTCGGGTTCGAGGCGCCCCACGGGCAGGCGGCCGCGCTCGGGCACGAGGGGGGTGGTGACGTCCGCGACGAGCAACGAGGCCGTGGCCAGTCCGGCCGCCCGGGGGATGCCGGGCACGGCGGCGGCAGCGGCGACGCCGACGGACAGGCCCACGGACGTTTCGAGGGCGGATGAGACGACGACGCCGAGGCCGCACTTGCGGGCGACCTTCAGGGCGGAGCGCACGCCTCCGAGGGGCGCGACCTTGATGATGACGACGTCGGCGGCTTCCTTGCGGGCCACCTCGAGGGGGTCTTCGGCGCGGCGTATGGATTCGTCGGCGGCGATGGGCACGTCGACGCTGCGGCGCACCTCGGCGAGTTCGTCGACGGTCAGGCAGGGCTGTTCGACGTATTCGATGGGGACGACGCCGGCGGCCTCGGCCATGGCGGGGATGGCGGCGCGCGCCTCGTCGACCTCCCACGCGCCGTTGGCGTCGAGGCGGATCATCGCCTGCCCGCCCACGGTCTCACGCAGGGCGTCGGCGACGGCGGCGATGCGCGCGCAGTCGCGCGAGATGCTCACGCCGGGTTCGGCGACCTTGATTTTCGCGGTCGCGCACCCGCCGGAGGCCCTGACTCGGTCGTAGGCCTCTTCGGGGGAGATAATTGGAACGGTCACATTGACGGGCACGTACTTGCGCCGGGGCACGGGCGGGAAGCGGCGCGCGGACTCGAGGGCGGCGCCCAGCCAGCGCGAGGATTCGGCGTCGTCATAGTTCCAGAAGGGGGCGGCTTCGCCCCATCCGGCGTGGCCGTGAAGAAGGAGGCCCTCGCGGCGAGTCACCCCACGGAAGCGTGTGGTCATCGCTACCTTGTACACGAGAATGTCGTCGACACCTTCGAGGGCGTAGCGCGTCTGACGACTCAACTGACGCATGGGAATACGCATAAGCGTGGCGTACTGCGAAGCGTTCATCGCTCCCCTCCTTACATATCGGTAATATTGTCGCGCATGCTGCCCTCAAGCTCAACTGCTTCACGCTACCACTTGTAAGACATTTTGCGCTAACTATAAATAAGTGACAGACTCTCAACACCTACCAAACACCTGGCAAATAAAGACATCTCACACCTCACAGGAAAAGTGACTAGTTATCACCATCTAGACACCCTCTCGCCTTTCGGTCATTCCGTGCGGTTAGCTTGCCAGCAGGTGCGACGCGCAGCCACGCAGGCGACCTCCCCGGTTGGACACGCGGCCCTCCGCCCCCTTCCCCAGCCGACTGCGAGACCCGGCCCGGTGCCGAAAGCCCGCCCCGGCCTCGTCCATTAGAATCCGAGGCATGAGTGCTCTTCCTTTTGTCTCCGACACCTTCGACCCGACCCGCTGGCGTGAGGTTGAGGGATTCGACTTCGCTGACATCACCTACCACCGCGGGATTTCGCGCGGCCCCGCGGCCGACGGTCGCCCCGAGGGCGCGGACATGCCGGTCGTGCGCATTGCCTTTGATCGCCCCGATATTCGTAACGCCTTCCGTCCGGGCACGGTCGACGAGCTGTACCGGGCGCTCGACCACGCGCGCCAGACCTCGTCGGTCGCGGCCGTCATCCTGACGGGCAACGGCCCGTCGGCGCGCGACGGCGGCTACTCGTTCTGTTCGGGAGGGGACCAGAGGGTCCGAGGCCGTGATGGGTACCGCTACGAGGTCGAGGGGGCGGACCCGGAGGCGGCCACCGCGCAGCGGCGCGAGCAGATCGACCCGGCGCGCGCCGGGCGCCTGCACATCCTGGAGGTCCAACGACTCATCCGCACGATGCCCAAGGTCGTCATCGCGGCCGTTCCCGGCTGGGCTGCGGGCGGCGGTCACTCCCTCAACGTCGTGGCGGACCTGTCGGTGGCCTCCATCGAGCACGCGGCGTTCATGCAGACGGACGCGAACGTGGGGTCTTTTGACGCCGGCTACGGCTCGGCGCTGCTGGCCCGCCAGGCGGGCGACAAGCGTGCGCGCGAGATCTTCTTCCTCGCCGAGCGCTACGACGCCGAAACTGCCGAGCGGTGGGGCGTCATCAACCGCGCGGTCCCCCACGCCCAGCTCGAGGAGACCGCCCTGGAGTGGGCCGCGACCATCGCGACGAAGTCCCCGCAGGCCATCCGCATGCTCAAGTTCGCCTTCAACCTGGCCGACGACGGGCTGGCGGGCCAGCAGGTCTTCGCGGGCGAGGCCACGCGCATGGCGTACATGACGGCCGAGGCGCAGGAGGGCCGCGATGCCTTCCTCGAGCACCGCGCGCCCCGCTGGGAGGACTACCCCTACTACTACTGAGGCCTCGCCCACCGGGCGACTGTGCCAGGAGGCCTCGGGATCGCGGACGCGACCCCGAGGCCTCCTCGATGCGCCCCCTATTCGCGGGCAGTGAGCGTTATGCC